>NZ_JBSGZO010000672.1:0-3634 GCF_053611045.1 Streptomyces sp. NPDC054841
GAACGCCGTCGAAGCCATCGAGGTCTGCGAACGCGTAACCGGCCCCGACTGGTGCTCCGGCCGGAAGAACGCGTAGGCCCGCGGAGCGCCCGCGGGGCGAGACTCGCTCAGAAGCTGTGTCACCACGCACCTACCGCTGAGCACCTGCAGGGTCGGCACGTTCGTCGCCTTCACCACCTGGCTCAATGAGGTGGTGAAGGCCACCCCGAACACGATCGAGCGCCGCATCACCGGTGTCACCGCCGAGGCCCACAAGCGGAAGCATCCGGTGCCCAAGGAGGCGACCGAGGCGGTGCGCCCTCGCTGTTGGCAGCGATCACCGATCCCAGCGACCCGCCGCCCTTGACGGTGCTCTCGCTCGAACCCGAGCTGTACGCAGCAACGGGCATCACCCCGCTTATAACCAGTTCGGCAACACCTTCCCCGTGTTCGTGCACTTCCGCATCCCGTTGTGGGTGCCGGAGGCCGGTGGCCCGATCGACCCGGACAACGAGGCGCATGATCTCGTGATGTCCGTGTTCGGCGGCATGAGTAAGGGAGAGCGCAACCGCATCAAGATCCGGGTACGGACCGCCATGAGCTCCCAGGCCCAGCTCCAGGGACGCTACCTCGGCGGACGCCCGCCTTACGGGTATCGGATCGCCGACGCCGGGCCGCACCCGAACCCCGGAAAGGCTGCCGCTGGCCAGCGCATCCACAAACTCGAACTCGATCCCGTCGCCGCGCCCGTCGTACGTAGGATCTTCCGCCTCTACCTGGACGGCCTGAGCGACAAGGCGATCGCCGCCCGCCTCAGCCGCGAAGGAGTCCCCTGCCCCTCGGCTCACGATCCGGGCCGCAACCCCCACCGGGTGAAAGTCGCCTGGCAGCAGGGCGCAGTGAGAGCCATCCTCATCAACCCCCGCTACACCAGCTACGAGGTCTGGAACAAACAACGCAAGGAAGAGCACCTCTACGACGTCGACGACGTCACCCTCGGACACCGCACCCGCATGACGCACAACCCCTCCGACCAATGGGTCTGGTCCAACGAACCCGCGCACGAGGCCATCGTCACCACGAAACTCTTCGAAGCCGTACAAACAACCCGCAGCCAGCGCGCCCGAGCCCACCAGCGGCAAGAACGCCCGGGCCGGGAACGCGGGCAACGGGCCTACCCCCTGCGGGGGCGGGTGCGGTGCGCGCTGTGCGGGCGGAAGATGCAGCCCGCCACCATCCGCAACAGCGTCTACTACCGGTGCGAATTCAAGGACCAGGAAGCCACGCTCCACCCCGGGCTCGACCACCCGCGCACCGTCAACCTGCGCGAAGACGTCGTGTGCCAGGCGCTGGATTCGTGGATCGCCCGGGCCTTCACACCCGACCGGCTCACCACCACCATCACCGCACTCAGCCACGCGAGCATCGCGGCAAGCACCGCAGAGATGCACACACCCGAGCAGGCTCAAGCACGCCAGGCAAACAAGGAAAGCGAGCGGCGCCTCACCCGCTACCAGGCCGCACTCGAAGCCGGCGCCGACCCAGCCGTCGTCACCCAGTGGATCAACGAGGCACAACGAGACAAAGAAGCGGCGCAAAACAAGCTCGACACGCTACCCCCTGTCACCCAGAAGACGGAGCCACAGCTCACCGCCGACCAGATCCGGGCGATGACCGAGAGACTCGGAGACATCGCACAACGCATCCACGCCGCCGACGCCGAGAAGAAAGGCCCGCTCTACGAAGCCTGGGCATCACCATCAGCTACGAAAACGCCACGAGGACCGCGACCGTAAGGTCGAGGCCCTCGCTTCCGTATCGTTATAGCGAGTGTCCGAGGGGGGACTTGAACCCCCACGCCCGATAAAGGGCACTAGCACCTCAAGCTAGCGCGTCTGCCATTCCGCCACCCGGACTAGGTGTTTTCGCCACTCGCGGGGTGTTCCCCGCGGCGACATGGATAACTCTACCAGGGGTTCAAGGTGCCCCTGAACCGCATTTCGCGTGGTCAGTGGGGTGGCGGGGCGCCGGCGGCCCTGCTCGCACCGAGTCTGTCGGCGCCACCACATAGGGAGTACGGAACGCGAGCATTCGCTTACGCGGCGTGCCGAATCGCCCGCCGAGCGGGGGTTCGCGCCGGAGCCCGCCCGGCAGGGAATCGACTAGGGCCCTGTCCGGCGGACCAGGCTGGAGCCCGGCAACCGGACGGGCCCTGGGGCATCGGCTCGGCGCGTTGAGCTGGTAGTCGGGGGGGTGCCCGGTGGCCGCTCGCCCGCCCCACCCTCGGTGACCGCCTTCACGAGCAGCTCGCCGCCCACGAACGCTCCCCGCCAGGATGCTCCGAAGCTGCCGAAGAGCTCCTCGCGGTCGCCGCGCGAGCGCGGCTTTCCGCGTCCCAGCGGACGCCGTCGATCGCCCGGTCGACGTCGGCCTGGGCGAGCCGCCACGGTTCGCCGATCTCGTGGACGAGGAGGAGGGAGAGCAGTTCGCGGTGCTCGGTGAGGGCGTCGAGGGTGGCGGCGACACGGGCGCGCCGTTCGGCGAGTGGGATGTGCCGCCAGGCGCGGTGCTGGTCGAGGGAGGCGCGGACGGCCTGGTGCGCGGTGGCGGCATCGAGGCGGGGCGGGCCGGCGATCGGGCCGCCGTCGACTGCGAGGGCGCGTTCGTCCTGGCGGGTTCGATCTCGCTGTTCGCGGGCTGCGTGGCCCTGTTCCCGTATCCGTCGGGGCGGCCACGGGCGCGCCGGATTCCGGCCGATCCGCAGCCGATCAGCCGGGACTTCGCCTGATCGGTGCTCCGGCGGGCCGGCGGCCGACGAGATGGCCGGCAGGTGGCCGCGCGACTGGGGATCCGGTCTCCGCGGCCACCCGGCCTTTCAGGACAGCTGACCGTCGTAGTCGGGCAGCTTGAACGTCCGCTCGGCGTGACCGCCCACCAGGTCGGTGGCGCTGTTGCCGATATTGGCGATGATCTTGTAGCCCTTGGCTTCGATCTCCGCGCGCTTCCCGGTCTTGTAGGCGCTGACCTCATGGAACAGGTCGGGCAGATCCCGCACGTACAGACCGTCGACCGGGTAGCCGGCCTTCTTCAGGTTCCAGTCGGTGAGCGAGTAGATGATGCCGGGGCGGGCGGTGACGAAGAAGATGGCGACGCCGCGGGAGTCGGCGAAGCGGACGAGGTCGCGGACCTGCCCGACCGCGGGGGTCGGCAGCTCCCAGAAGGGGTGGAAGTCGGTCTCGAGCGAGGTGTTGTCGATGTCGAGGACGATCGCCTGCTTCTCGCCGGAGGGCTGCGCGGTCCGCTGCTCGATGTACGGGCGGGCGACGGCGACGACGGCTGCCACATCACGCTGCCAGGTCGCGTAGTCGACGTCAGCCGCCTGTGCGGTGGCGACCGCCGCACGGGGCTGGTTCACCGTCGTCGCCGGGGTCGCGGCCGACGCCACCGGGGTGGCCGTGACGAGGGCCGCGGCGGCGAGCACCGCCGCCGTTGCAGTCCTCCAACTGCGTGCATGCATGGGGGGTCTCCTGGGTTGCGGGTGGTCGGGGAGAGCCACTCGTTTCACGTACGAACGAAAGGCCTTGGCATGATCACGTTCAATGATGTACGGAATGCAACATTCCCGTAACTGGTCAGCAGAGGAAAGGCCGGAGAC
>NZ_JBSGZO010000673.1:0-3629 GCF_053611045.1 Streptomyces sp. NPDC054841
ACCGGCCCCGGCACACTCCCGCCGCTACCGCACCGGAGTGAAGTCCCGCGCCCCGATGAACGACGGCCGTGGCACCGGCGCCGCGAAGGGCTCCTGCGCCGCGTTCTCCACGCTGTTGAAGACGATGAAGACATTGCTGCGCGGATACGGGGTGATGTTGTCCCCGGATCCGTGCATCGCGTTGCAGTCGAACCAGGTGGCCGAGCCCGCCTTGCCCGTGAAGAGCCGGATGCCGTGGCGGTCGGCGAACGCGGTGAGCGCGCCGTCCGACGGCGTCCCGGCATCCTGCATCTGCAGCGACTTCTTGTAGTTGTCCTTCGGCGTCTCGCCGGCGCAGCCCAGGAACGTCCGGTGCGAGCCGGGCATGATCATCAGCCCGCCGTTGGTGTCGAGGTTCTCGGTCAGCGCGATCGACACCGATACGGTCCGCATCCGCGGCAGACCGTCCTCGGCATGCCAGGTCTCGAAGTCCGAGTGCCAGTAGAAGCCCGAAGCCCCGAACCCCGGCTTGACGTTGATCCGGGACTGGTGGACGTACACGTCCGAGCCGAGGATCTGCCGCGCCCTGCCCACGACCCGCTCGTCGCGCACCAGCGCCGCGAAGACCTCGCTGATCCGGTGTACTTCGAACACCGACCGTACGTCCTGGGACTTCGGCTCGACGATCGAGCGTTCGTCGGCGCGTACCTCCGGGTCGGAGATCAGGCGCTCCAGCTCGGCGCGGTAGACCGAGACCTCGTCCGGAGTGATCAGCTCCTCGATCGCCAGGAAGCCGTCGCGCTCGTACGACTGGAGTGCGGACGGGGCGATCGGGCCCGGCGCCCCGGGCGGGGACCAGACCACGGGGTCCTGGCGGGGGACGGCCGTCTCGGCGGCGCCGCGGGTCGGGTAGAGATCGGTGAGCGCGGTGGTCATGGTCAGCCCTCCTCGGTCTCGGTCAGCAGGGGGTAGACGCCGTTCTCGTCGTGGTCCTCCCGTCCGGTGACGGGCGGGTTGAAGACGCAGACGCAGCGGAAGTCCGTCTTGGGGCGCAGGGTGTGACGCTCATGGCCGTCCAGCAGGTACATCGTGCCGGGCTCGATCCAGTGCGCCTCGCCGGTCTCGTCGTTCGTGAGCTCGGCCTCGCCCTCCACGCAGAGCACGGCCTCGACGTGGTTGGCGTACCACATCGACGTCTCCGTA
This sequence comes from Streptomyces sp. NPDC054841, assembly GCF_053611045.1. Lineage (NCBI taxonomy): Bacteria > Bacillati > Actinomycetota > Actinomycetes > Kitasatosporales > Streptomycetaceae > Streptomyces > Streptomyces sp. NPDC054841. Next base: position 1,183 of record NZ_JBSGZO010000673.1, read on the forward strand.
CCCGCGTACAGCACGGTCTCGTGCAGGGAGAAACCGGCCTTCTCCTTGGCGAGCACGATGCGCTTGCTCTCCCAGGTGCCGGACTTCGCCTTGACGTGGCGGTCGGTGTTCTCGATGTCCTTGAACGATCGGACGATCACGGTGGTGCGCTTCCTTTCGTACGTACGTAGTTCGGGGCGGTCGGACCGACGGCCGGCCGGGTGGCCGGGTGGCCGGGCGGCGGGGCGGCCGGGGTGTCGGACGGACGGTCAGGCCGTCTCGCGGATCGCGCGCGCGAGCGTGCGCAGCCCTTCGTCCAGCTCGTCGGGCGTCACGGTGAGCGGCGGCAGCAGCTTCACCACCTCGCTCTCCGGCCCCGAGGTCTCCAGCAGCAGCCCCAGCTCGAAGGCCCGGGCGCAGACGGCGGCAGCCCGGGCCTTGTCGGTGAACTCCAGGCCCCAGACCAGCCCGCGGCCCCGGTAGTGGGCCCCGTCGGCGGAGTTCTCGTCGGAGATCGCGAGGAGCGCCTGCTCGACCTGCTCGCCGCGGGCGAGGGTCTGCTTCTCCATCTGACCGTCGGACCAGTACGCGTCCAGCGCGGCGGCCGCGGTGACGAAGGCCGGGTTGTTGCCGCGGAACGTGCCGTTGTGCTCGCCCGGCTCCCAGACGTCCAGCTCCGGGTTGAACAGGCAGAGCGACATGGGCAGTCCGTAGCCGCTGATGGACTTCGACAGGGTGACGATGTCCGGGGCGATGCCTGCCTCCTCGAAGGAGAAGAAGGCACCGGTGCGGCCGCAGCCCATCTGGATGTCGTCGACGATCAGCAGCATGTCCTGGCGGTGGCAGAGATCGGCGAGCGCCCGCAGCCACTCGGCGCGGGCCACGTTGATGCCGCCCTCGCCCTGCACGGTCTCGACGATCACGGCCGCCGGCTTGTTGAGGCCGGAGCCCTGGTCCTCCAGCAGTCGTTCGAACCAGAGGAAGTCCGGGATCTGCCCGTCGAGGTAGTTGTCGAACGGCATCGGCGTGCCGTGCACCAGCGGGATGCCGGCGCCGGCGCGCTTGAACGCGTTGCCGGTCACCGCGAGCGAGCCGAGCGACATCCCGTGGAAGGCGTTGGTGAAGGAGACGATCGACTCACGGCCCTTCACCTTGCGGGCGAGTTTCAGCGCCGCCTCGACCGCGTTGGTGCCGGTCGGGCCGGGGAACATCACCTTGTACGGCAGATCGCGCGGCCGCAGCACGATGTTCTGGAAGGACTCCAGGAAGGCGCGCTTCGCGGTCGTCGCCATGTCCAGGCCGTGGGTGATGCCGTCGCGCTCCAGATAGTCCAGCAGCGCGCGTTTGAGTACGGGGTTGTTGTGGCCGTAGTTGAGTGATCCTGCGCCGGCGAAGAAGTCCAGATAGGTGTGGCCGTCCTCGTCGGTGAGGCGGGCGCCCTGCGCGCGGTCGAACACGGCAGGCCAACCACGGCAGTAGCTGCGCACCTCCGACTCCAGGGTCTCGAAGACACTCAGGGCGGGCGGGGTGATGGTCACAGCGTTTCACTCCTGATGTGGGGGTGGGACGGAGGCCGGACGGGGCTCCGGCCGAAGGCGGTCGGTGATCGGACGGAGGTCAGCCGGTGATCGGACAGAGGTCAGCCGGTTGTCGGACAGAGGTCAGCCGGTTGTCGGACAGAGGTCAGCCGGTGATCGGGCCGATGCGGTACAGCACCTCGGGCTGGTGTCCGTCATCGGGGAACAGCCCTCCGCCGAAGAGCACTTCTCGCTCCAGGGACGCGCCGCGCCGGGCCGCGAACGAGGTGAAGAGCCGCTCGGAAGGGGTGTTGTCCGGGGTGACGGTCGTCTCGATCGTGCGGAGGCCGTGCACGGCGGCGACGCGGTGGGTCAGCGCGTCGAGGAGTGTGCCGGCCAGTCCGCGACCGCGGTGCGCGTCGTCGACGGCGACCTGCCAGACGACCAGCGTGTCCGGGCGCTCCGGCCGGATGTATCCGGTGACGAACGCGATCGGTTCACCGTCCGTGCCGCGGGCCACCACGGAGGTCGCGGCGAAGTCGCGGCACCACAGCAAATAGCTGTACGAGGAGTTCAGGTCCAGAACCTTGGAGTCGCGCGCGATTCGCCAGATCGCGGCTCCGTCCTCCACGCGTGGGCTGTCGATGCTCAGTGCGGTGGTCATGCGGATTGAATTTACCGAGCGAATTCGCAAATTGCATCGAGGGGAGGGGTTGGGTGAGGCGCCCTTCTGTGTTATCGCGCGGGCGCGCGCACTGCGCGAGCCTGCGGTGAACTCTCCCCGTTTGACCGGGAGTTATCGGCACAAAAGATCTTTGATGTGGAGTCGGTCACATGCTCGAAACGCACATGGAACGCGTCCGGAATGGGGTGGTCGGTCCTGATGGAAATTTAGTGTTTAGGGTCGTGGAAACCGGGCAGAAGAATGCGGGGAGCTGCTCGCGATAAAGC
>NZ_JBSGZO010000674.1:0-3616 GCF_053611045.1 Streptomyces sp. NPDC054841
GCCACCACAGCTGCTGCCGCCACCGCACGACGACGAACCGCCGCAGCCACTCCCACCCCCACCGTCGCCGCCGCCCCCGGCCCACCAGCTGCCCCCGCTGCTCCCGCTGCTCCGCCCCGACCTCCGCCGACGGGCGCTCCTGGCCGAGGCGGCGTTCGCCAGCACGACGACCGTGATCAGCACGAGCGCGATGAGAATGATTTCCATCGACCTCACCTTTCCTTCGTCCCCCGAAGCGAGGCTGCTTCTGGTGTGCCTGGGGGATGCCCTCGTCCATCCGGGCCCAAAGCAGACTTGAGCAAGTCCAGAGGTTGCGCGCAGGATGGCCGCCATGACCTCCAGCGCGCGCCCCCTGCTCAACCGCCGCCTCGCCGAATTCGGGACGACGATCTTCGCGGAGATGTCCGCGCTGGCCGTGCGGACGGGCTCGATCAACCTCGGCCAGGGCTTCCCGGACACCGACGGACCGGAGGAGGTGCGGGAGGCGGCGGTGCGCGCGCTGCGCGACGGCCACGGCAACCAGTACCCGCCCGGCCCCGGTGTCCCCGAGCTGCGCACCGCGATCGCCGGCCACCAGCAGGAGCGGTACGGCCTCGGCCACGACCCCGACACCGAGGTGCTGGTCACGGCCGGCGCGACCGAGGCGATCGCGGCCGCGCTGCTCGCCTTCGTCGAGCCCGGCGACGAGGTGATCGCGCTGGAGCCGTACTACGACTCGTACGCCGCCTGCATCGCGATGGCGGGCGGGACGCGCGTACCGGTGACGCTCCGACCCCGGGACGGGGCGTACCACCTGGACCTGGACGAGCTGCGGGACGCCGTCACCGACCGCACGCGCCTCATCCTGCTCAACACCCCGCACAACCCGACCGGGACCGTCCTCACCCACGAGGAGCTGGCGGCCGTCGCGGCGCTCGCCGTCGAACGCGATCTGCTGGTCGTCACCGACGAGGTGTACGAGCACCTGGTCTTCGACGGCGCGCACACACCGATCGCGTCCTTCCCCGGGATGCGCGAGCGCACGGTCACCATCGGCTCGGCGGGCAAGACGTTCTCGTTCACCGGCTGGAAGGTCGGCTGGGTGACGGCCTCCGCTCCGCTGGTGACCGCCGTGCGCTCGGCCAAGCAGTTCCTCACGTACGTTTCGTCGGGACCCTTCCAGTACGCGGTCGCCGAGGCGCTCGCGCTGCCGCAGACGTACTTCGACGGGCTCCGGGACGACCTGCGCGCCAAGCGGGATCTGCTGGGCTCCGGGCTCGCGGCGGCCGGATTCGAGGTCTACCGGCCGGCCGGGACGTACTTCGTCACCACCGACATCCGCCCGCTCGGCGAGGACGACGGCTTCGCGTTCTGCCGCGCCCTGCCGGAACGCTGCGGGGTCGTCGCGATCCCGAACGCCGTCTTCTACGACCACCGCGAACAGGGCGCTCCCTTCGTGCGGTTCGCCTTCTGCAAGCGGGTGGAGGTGCTGGAGGAGGCGGTCTCCCGGCTGAAGGGGCTGGCAGCGGGCTGAGGGGCCCCGGGCCGGGGGGCTGCGGGCCGGGGGCGCCTTGTGGATCGGCCCGGCGCGATCCGGACAGGCCCTAGCGGCTGACCAGGCAGCTGTCACGGCGACACGCGTGCACGCGGCGGTCAGCGGGCGCATTCCACCCGGGCGGCTGCCCAGCACTCGCGCCGCGTACGTGCGCCGACGATGGTCGGGTTGACCGATCACGCGCGCACGGAGGTGCCCCCTGTCCGCCGAGACCTGCGACAAGACAGCACCGCCCGTCGGCGCCTCCCGGTCCGTTCCGCCGCTGCGCGCCGCCCTGCTCCGGGCCGCCCCCGCGCTCGGGCTGTTCGCGGCGGCCCGGCTCACCGGGATGGTGCTGCTGGCGCTGTGGGCCTGGCGCATCGGCCAGTCCCCCCGGGCGCTGCTGGCCACCTCCTGGGACTCCGACTGGTACGCCCGTATCGCCGCGCACGGCTATGGGCGGACGCTGTACTGGCCGGACGGCGCCGTCCAGTCCGACCTGGCGTTTTTCCCGCTCTACCCCGGTCTCGTCCGGACCGTGACGGCCGTCGTCCCGGTGGCGGGGGGCACGGCGGGTCTGGCGCTGTCGTGGATTTCCGCGGGGGCCGCGGCGTGGGGCATCTACGCGGTCGTCGAGCGGCTGCGCGGCCGGACCGTCGCGACCCTCGTCGTGCTGCTGTGGGGCCTGCTGCCGCACTCGATCGTGCTGTCCATGGCGTACACCGAGCCGCTGCTGACGGCGTTCGCCGCCTGGTCGCTGTACGCGTTGCTGACGGGCCGCTGGATGTGGGCCGCCGCGCTGGCGGCGCTCGCCGGACTGACCCGGCCCAACGGCATCGCGGTCGCGGCGGCTGTGTGCGTCGTGGCGGGGCGCGAGCTGTGGCGGCGGCGCGGCACCGCCGCGGGCCGGGTCAGGATCTGGGCGGCTGCCGTGCTGGCGCCCGCCGGGTGGCTCGGCTATCTGCTGTGGGTGGGGGCGCGCAAGGGCGATCCGCTCGGCGGGTACTTCGCGGTGCAGAGCGGCTGGACGTCGCGGTTCGACCTGGGGCGCGGCTCCCTGGAGGTGGTGCGCAGCATCGTGACCGAGCCCGCCTACTTCGGCTTCCCGATGGCTCTGGTGATCACCGGTGCGGGGGTGCTGCTCTTCGCCCTGTTCGCACTGGACCGGCCGCCGCCGGCGCTGTTCGTGTACACGGCGGTACTGGTGGTGATCACGGTCGGTGGATCCGGCTTCTTCGAGTCCAAGCCGCGTTTCCTGCTGCCGGCGTTCCCGCTGCTGCTGCCGCTGGCGTCCGCACTGACGAAAGCCCGGCCCAGGGCGGCGATCACGGTGATCGTCGCCCTGGCCGGGCTGTCGTTCGGCTACGGGGCGTACGTCCTGACGCTCGCCCCGATGGCGCTGTGAGTACTGCGAGGGCTTCGCGGCCCGCTCAGTCCTCGTCGGCGGGCTTCTCGTCCGCCGGCTTCTCCTCGGCCGTGGCCAGGCCGAGCTGCTCGGCCAGCCACTTGTCGAACTCGATCGCCGCGCGCACCCAGCTGACCGTCGAGGACACGAAGTGCTCCAGGCTGACGCCGGTGCCGATCAGCATCTGCGCCTCGCCGATGAGACGGACCGAGGCGGGCTGGCCCTCCTCCTCGTGGGTGTGCGTGTAGACCTTCGGCCACAGCGTGCGGCGGTTCCAGTCGTCGATCGCGTCGAGGATCTTCGCCCGGTCCTCCAGCGCGTGGGGACGGTCGTAGAACGTCCGCACCGAGAAGACCTGCTGCTCCTCCTCGCCGCGGAACATGAAGTACGTACGGAACTCCTCCCACGGCGCCGCGAGGTCACCCTCGTCGTCGACGACGTACTTCAGTTCCATCTGGTCGAGAAGCTGCTTGACCAGGTCCTGGTCGGGGATGACCGGGCCCGCCGGTCCTGCGGCCTGAGGCTGGGGCTGGCCCCCGAAATTCGGAATCGAGGACGGGTCGATGCTCACCGGGTGTTTCCCTTCGTACGGATACGGCCATCCTCCCCCATCCCGGGCGGGGGCTGGCAACCCCCGCCGGACCTTCGGCAGGACGTGTCCGGATCTCTGCGCCGGGCCGGGGCGCGGGGCGGAGCCC
>NZ_JBSGZO010000675.1:0-3610 GCF_053611045.1 Streptomyces sp. NPDC054841
CTGCTCGTACGCCGCAGCCGTGACATTGGCGTGCGCGGCCAGCTCGGCCGGCGGCGCGAACCGCCGCTCTTCCTTCAAGAGGTTGGCCAGGCTTTTGCTAGTCAACTTCGTGCTCCTCTTGGGGTGTTGCTTCAACGAGATGATGTGGTGGATCAAAAAAGGGGGGTGTCGTGTCGGCTCAGTTGGCGCCGATGCCCGTCAGGGAGCGTATCTCCAGCTCGGCGTGCTTCTCCTCGCCGCGCTCCTCGGGGCGCGACAGCACCGTGCCGAGCCAGCCGAGCAGGAAGCCGAGCGGAATCGAGATCAGGCCGGGGTTCTCCAGCGGGAAGAGATGGAAGTCCGCGCTCGGGAACATGGAGGTCGGCTTGCCCGAGACCACCGGGGAGAACAGCACCAGCACCACGGAGGCGGCGAGCCCGCCGTAGATGCTGCTCAGGGCGCCCGCGGTGTTGAAGCGCTTCCAGAACAGGCTGTACACGATCGTCGGCACATTGGCAGAGGCCGCGATCGCGAATGCCAGCGCCACCAGGGCGGCCGTGTTGAGCTTGTCCGCGAACATGCTCAAGGTCACCGCGACCGCTCCGATCGCCACCGCCGACCAGCGCGCCACCCGCACTTCCTGCTTCTCACTGGCCCTGCCCTTGCGGATGACATGGGCGTACAGGTCATGGGCGAAGGAGGCCGAGGAAGCCAGGGTCAGTCCGGCCACGACGGCAAGGATGGTGGCGAAGGCAACAGCCGAGATGACGGCGAGCAGCAGTGCTCCGGTCGTGGTCGCCGGGCCGCCGCCGAGTTCCCCGGCGAGCATCAGTGCGGCGGTCGTACCGGCCGGGTTGGACGCCTTGATCGCGTCCGGGCCGATCAGGGCCGCGGCGCCGAAGCCGAGCGCGATGGTCATCAGGTAGAAGAAGCCGATGACCGCGATGGCCCAGTTCACCGAGGTTCGAGCGGCACGGGCAGTGGGGACGGTGTAGAAGCGGACCAGGATGTGGGGCAGGCCGGCCGTGCCGAGGACGAGGGCGATGCCGAGGCTGACGAAGTCGAGCTGGGTGAGCGAGCTGATGCCGTACTTCAGCCCCGGTTCGAGGAAGGCGTCACCCTTGCCGCTGGCATCGGCCGCCGAGCCGAGCAGCGAGGAGAGGTTCCAGCCGAAACGGTTCATCACCAGCACGGTCAGCAACAGCGCGCCGGCCATGAGCAGGCCCGCCTTGATGATCTGCACCCAGGTGGTGCCCTTCATTCCGCCGATGGTGACGTAGAGGATCATGAGAGCACCGACCCCCAGAATGATCCATCTCTTGGCGCCGTCGCCGGAGACCCCGAGCAGCAGCGCGACCAGCGAGCCCGCGCCCACCATCTGGGCCAGCAGATAGACGATGGAGACCACGATGGTGGAGACTCCGGCGGCGGTACGGACCGGGCGCTGCCGCATCCGGAACGCGAGGATGTCCGCCATGGTGAACCGGCCGCTGTTGCGCAGTGGTTCGGCGACGAGCAGCAATGCCACCAGCCACGCGACGAGGAACCCCACCGAGTAGAGGAATCCGTCGTAGCCGAAGAGCGCGATGGACCCCGTGATACCGAGGAAGGATGCGGCGGACATGTAGTCGCCCGAGATCGCGAGACCGTTCTGGAAACCGCTGAACGACCGCCCGCCGGCGTAGAAATCGGTGGCGTCCCTGTTCTTCCTGCCGGCCCAGACCGTGATGCCCAGGGTGATGGCCACGAAGAGCAGGAACAGCGCGATCGTCATCGTGCGGTGCTGCGAGGCGTTGGACGAGGCGAGTGCGTCGCCGGCCCCGAGGAGTGCGTTGCCGTTCACACGTCACCTCGCGCGGGGGCGGCGGCATCGACGGCCGGGTGGGCGGCGAACCGCAGCGAGTCGGCCAACGGGTCGAGCCGGGACTTCGCATAACGCGTGTAGAGCCAGGCGATCAGGAAGGTGGAGGCGAACTGTGCCACGCCCAGCAGCAGGGCGACGTTCACGTTCCCCACGAGCTTGGTGGCGACCAGGTCCGGTGCGTAGGTGCACAGGAGGACGTAGGACACGTAGAAGAGCAGAAACGCCCCGGTCATCGTGAAGGCGAACTTCCGGAACCGGCTGCGCAGTTCGGCGAAAGTACCGGTTTCGCGTATCTCCATGTACTGCGATGTCTCGAGCAGTTCGGGCGGGCTGGACATGGGACTCCGTGGGTACTGGTGTGCTTGAGCGAGTGGAGGTTGCTGCTGAGCGCTGGTGTCAGCCGGAGATGGACGCCGAGATGCGGTCCTGGATGGTGACGACCGATTCGGAGTCGTCGGGGGGCAACAGGGGTGGCACGGTGCCCGGTTGGCAGGGCCGGGGCGTTTCGCTGCCGGGGGACGTGGTTTCTGATGCGTAGGCCCAGGCCAAGACGTACAAGGCGCAGAGGCTGAGCAGGAGCGCACAGGAGAGGACCACGATGACGGCACCGCTGTTGTCGCGCCGGTCGTGGCAGGCGGGCGGTACGTACGCCAAGGGTGCCGGGGGCCAGACTGCCGGCTGCGCCTGCGGTGGTGCCGGTGTGCTCGTGGCGACCGGCGCCCCCGTCGGTGCCGACGCTGCCGTCGGTGCTGACGCTGCCTCAGACGTTGCGTCGGACGTTGCGTCGGACGACTCCTCGGACGCTGCCGGTGGAGTCCCGGCACGTGAGGGCGACGGTGTGGTCGTCATGGTGCTCCCCGTTGTGCGAAGTGCGGCGGTCCCGTCGGGCCCCGTCCAGAGGGCGACCCACGCAGCCATGCGGCGGATGCCTGGACATGGGGACCTGCCTCGGCGGTGAGTGGCCTGTGCGTCCGGTGTCACTGGGTCTGGGACGCCGGGGCTCACCGCAGCTGTTGGTCCGATCTCAGCAGCACGCGACCGGTTCTGGCCAGCGTTACGCACCGTAAGGTCTAGATCTTTCGGCCGGGATGCGGGTTCTTTCGGTAGGTCCTCTCGGGTCTCGCCCGGACGACGTGACTGCAGCATCCGGCGAACTCGTCGACACCGTACGTCGGCTACCGGTTTCCCATGTCCGACCAGCAGTTCCGGGGCATTTCCGGGCCAGGGCCCCGCTGAGGACTGGGATCACAATGATGGCGGCAGTACACCGTACTCCGGCGGCTACGGCACAATCATCCAAGGTGACACCGAGGATTTGGCGCAGGTCGCCAGGGCCGCGCGGGCGTGGCACGAACGGGTCACTCTGAGCGACATCCGCCAGGCCGCGCCGTTCGTGCATCTGACTGGCCGCTTCGAGGTGCCCGACCACGATCCCGTGCGCCTGGCCGAATCCGAGTGGCAGCACATGCGCACGGAGTCTCGCCCGAGCCACCACGGCACAGGAGGCAGTGGCGGCAGCCGTACGCCATCTGCCCTGCGGCCTTGGACCTGTCACATCCGGAGCGGTCCCCGACGAGAATCAGCGTGGACTCGCTTCATGAGTTCCGTAGCCGTCGCCGGCAGGTGATGACGCAGAAGTCGGGACGTTCGGGTGGGAGTGGGGAGTAGGCCGTGGATCGTGGACGACGAACTGCGGGCGCTGATCGAGCCATTGCTGCCGCCGTGGCCCAGGGCCTGTCCGGCGGATCTTGCCGGACAGGCCCCTGG
>NZ_JBSGZO010000676.1:0-3590 GCF_053611045.1 Streptomyces sp. NPDC054841
GCCAGGGCCACCGCCAACGGGCGGTGGCCCGGTGCCGTCGCACATTCGACGCGGACGTAGGACTCCTCGATCCGGACCGGCACGCCCAGCGTGTCCGTGAGGTGAGCGACGCCCCGCACCGCGGCCGCCGTGCTGCCCACCTCGCCCTGCGGCGAGGCGGCCGCCGTGCTGCCCACCTCGCCCTGCGGCGATACGGGGCTCACCCCGGACGGGCGAGGCGTCGCGCTCGGCTCCGGTGCGGTGTCCAGCAGCTCCGTCACCCGCAGATCGATCTCCGTGACCGCGAGATCCAGCCGCTCCACGGAGGCGGTGAGGAGGGCGGCGCGGAGCCGTTCCGCGAGCGCCGGAAGGGGTTCGTCACCGGCCGCCGCGAACTCCGCCTCGATACGGAGAGGGCCGGGCGGTAGCGCGCCCGGCGGGGGCGGGACGGCAGGCGTCCCGGCCGCCGCGGGGTCGGCGAGCGCGATCCGCAGGCGCCCCGGCACCACCCCGCGCACCTCCTGAGCCACCGCATGCAGCACCGTGTCCGCGGCCCGTTCCGCCAGCCAGGCGCCGTCCGCCGCGCCGCCGAGGGGAAGCAGCCTGCCCAGGCCCAGCCGGGCCCGTACCGCCCCGGCCCATCCATGCGCCGTCGTCATCGCTCCCGCCTCGCCACTGCTCCATCCTGCTGCGTCCCCGGCGCGATACCGGGTAACCACACCTAGTGTGGTCAACAAGGTCCGGAGTTCACCACCGCCCGGAAAGGGACGATTGGCGATGACCGACACTGACGTCAATGTCACCAAGGAGCCGTCCGGCCCCGTCAGGCGGGGCGGCGGCGATCCGGCCACCCGGGGCCGCACCACGATCGCCGACGGTGTGGTCGAGAAGATCGCCGCGCTCGCGGCCCGGGATGTCGTCGGCGTCCACGCCATGGGAAGCGGAGCCTCCCGTACCTTCGGCGCGGTGCGCGACCGGGTGCCCGGCGGCAAACCGTCCGTCACCCGTGGGGTGAGCGCCGAGGTCGGCGAGAAGCAGACCGCGCTCGACCTCGAAATCGTCGTCGACTACGGCGTCTCGATCGGGGATGTCGCCCGCGCCGTCCGGGAGAACGTCATCTCCGCGGTCGAGCGGATGGCCGGTCTCGAGGTCGTCGAGGTCAATATCGCGGTCGGCGATGTGAAACTGCCGGAAGAGGAAGACGAAGAGCCCGAGCCGCGGATCCAGTAGACGGAGCTCGGGAGAGGAGCTCACGATGAGCATGGCGGTGGCCGGCCTGCTGGCCGGCATGGCACTGGGCTTCGCCGGATACTTCGGTGGCTTCGGGGCCTTTCTGCTGGTGGCCGCGCTGGGGGCGGTCGGGTTCGTGGCCGGGCGGTTCCTGGACGGCGACCTCGACCCGGGTGAGTTCTTCCGCGGCCGCTCGCACGGTGACCGGCGGAGGTGACACGCCGTGGCCGCGGACTCCACCGGGCTCCGGGCGACGACGGGAATCGCGGCGGCCGAGCGGGGAGCGACCACCATCGCCGACCGGGTCGTCGCGAAGATCGCCGCGCAGGCGGCGCGCGAGGCCCTCGGCCATGTACCGGAGGGTGGCTCGGCCCCGCACGCCGCGGTCACGGTGCACCATGACCGCGCCCGGGTACGGATCAGCCTCGAACTCGACTATCCCTCCGACATCGGCGGGCAGTGCGGAGCAGTGCGTCGGCACGTCGCGCAGCGGGTAGAGGCGTTGGCGGGGATGGAGGTGCCCGAAGTCACGGTGGAGGTCGAGCGGCTGCACTCCGTCCATACGCGTCGGGCGGCCCAGGGGAGGCTCCGATGAGCGAACCGGTCAAGGAGAGCGAACCGGTCGAGGAAAGGGAACTGGACCAGTCGGCCTCCGCCGCCGCGTACCGGCCGGTGCCGACGGCCGGACAGGACGACGGCGGCCGTCCCGGACGGTTCTGGTCCAAGCGGCGGATCCCGGCCGCGCTGCTCGCGGTGGTGCTGACCGGCGGCGCGGGGCTGCTGCTGTTCGACGTGGCTTCGGTACGGGCCGGCCGGCCCGGGATGCAGTGGCGGCGTTCGCTCGCCGGTCAGTTGGAGCAGCGCCCGCTGGACGACATCTGGGTGGTGGTGGGCGCGGGCGTCGCCGTGGCGCTCGGGGTGTGGCTGATCGTGCTCGCCACGACGCCGGGGCTGCGGGGCCTGCTCCCGATGCGCCGTGACGCGGCCGGCTCGGGTGTCCGGGCCGGGCTGTACCGGGAGGCGGCGGCGCTGGTACTGCGCGACCGGGCGATGGACGTGTCCGGGGTGCAGTCCGTACGGGTACGGATGGGGCGCTCCCGGGTCACGGTCCGTGCGGTGTCCCATTTCCGTGAACTCGACGACGTGCGCGCCGACTTGGACACCGTGCTCGCCGTCGGGATCCGCGAGCTGGGGCTGGTGCGTGCGCCGGCCCTGTCCGTGCATGTGCGACGGCCTCCGAAGAAGGGGTGAGCGGGATGCTCGGGGTGGTCAACCGCGTACTGCTGGGGCTCGCCGGGCTGGTGCTGGTGGCGGCCGGGGGAGCGGCGCTGGCCGCCGGCCTCGGCCTGGAGGTGCCCTCCTGGTGGCCCTGGAACGGGCCCGACGACGTCCTGCTCAGCGCCGGCGACCGGGGGAGGTGGCGGGACGAGGTCTGGTGGTGGCCCGCGGTCGTCGCGGCGCTCTTGATCGTCGTGGTACTCGCGCTCTGGTGGCTCTTCGCACAGTTCCGCCGCTCCCGGCTGGCCGAGGTCCTGGTCGAGAGCGGTGACGGAGAGGGCGCGCTGCTGCGGGGCCGCGCCCTGGAGTCCGTCCTCGCCGGCGAAGCCGAGCATCTGGAAGGCGTGGCCCGCGCCCAGGTCGCCCTGCACGGCCGCCGCACGGCCCCGGCGGCCCGGGTCCGTCTCCTCCTGGAGCCCCACGCCTCCCCGTGCGAAACCCTGGAGCGGCTCTCGTCGGAGGCGCTGACCCACGCCCGCGAGTCGGCGGGCCTGGCGACGCTTCCCGCGGAGGTCCGCCTCCGCGCCGAGAAACACCGTGCGCAACGCGTGACGTGACGGAGGTCTGGAGCGGCGGCGTGATGCGACGGGGCCTTGAGCGGGGGCCTTGGGCGAGCGGCGTGACGTGACGGGGGCCTGGAGCGCCGGCTTCGCGCACCGCGTACGGGCATCTCCCGACCATGGGGGCGGTCGGGCCCGGGGGCCGGCAAGGCCGGTTCCTCGTGGCGTGGTCACGTCGTGGCCTGGTCCCGGCGGACCCGCTTCGACCTGCGGAGATCGAGGTCGGCGAGCGCTCGGGATGCGAGGCCGCGAAGGCGCTGGTTCGCTGATGGTGCCCGCTCATACAGACGCCCGAGGAGTGACCATGAGCGTTTCGGACGAATCCCGCGGACGCATCCGGCAGATGCGTCAGAAGGCGGAGGAACTGGACCAGGCCGCGGAGAGGGTGAGCGACCCTGAGGAGCGTCAGCGGCTCAAGGACAAGGCCCGCAAGCTGAAGGAGCAGAGCGAGCAGGAGAGCGCCATGGGTTCGGGGGACATCTACCCCATGGAGTGACCCCTGCCCCCCGTCATCGGCCGGTGCCGCTCGCGACGATCCAGGCG
>NZ_JBSGZO010000677.1:0-3568 GCF_053611045.1 Streptomyces sp. NPDC054841
CCCCCTGAGTCGTGTTGAGACTGTGCTTTCCCGGGGGCGCCCCCCGGACCCCCGGCCGATTCCGAGGTGACCGCTCATCGACCGGCCTCCTGAGTCGTGTTGAGACTGTGCTTTCCCGGGGGCGCCCCCCGGACCCCCGGCCGATTCCGAGGCGACCGCTCATCGACCGGCCTCCTGAGTCGTGTTGAGGATGTTGACGCCGCGGAACAGCGCGGACGGGCAGCCGTGGGAGACCGCCGCGACCTGGCCCGGCTGGGCCTTGCCGCAGTTGAAGGCGCCGCCGAGGACGTACGTCTGCGGGCCGCCGACCTTCTCCATCGAGCCCCAGAAGTCCGTCGTCGTCGCCTGATAGGCGACGTCCCGCAGCTGACCGGCCAGCCGGCCGTTCTCGATCCGGTAGAAGCGCTGCCCGGTGAACTGGAAGTTGTAGCGCTGCATGTCGATCGACCAGGACCGGTCGCCGACCACGTAGATGCCGCGCTCCACGCCCCCGATCAGATCCTCCGTCGAAAGACCGCCCGGCTCCGGCTGCAACGACACGTTCGCCATTCGCTGCACGGGAACATGCCCGGGCGAGTCCGCGAACGCGCAGCCGTTGGAGCGGCCGAGACCCGTCAGCCGCGCGATGCGCCGGTCCAGCTGGTAGCCGACGAGCGTGCCGTCCTTGACGAGGTCCCAGCTCTGCGCCTCGACGCCCTCGTCGTCGTACCCGACCGTGGCGAGACCGTGCTCCGCCGTCCTGTCGCCGGTCACATTCATCACCGACGAGCCGTAGCGCAGCTTGTTCAGCTGGTCGAAGGTGGCGAAGGACGTGCCCGCGTACGCCGCCTCGTAGCCGAGCGCCCGGTCCAGCTCGGTGGCGTGGCCGATCGACTCGTGGATCGTCAGCCACAGGTTGGACGGGTCCACGACCAGGTCGTACGCCCCCGCCTCGACGCTCGGCGCGCGCATCTTCTCGGCGAGCAGCTCCGGGATCTGCTCCAGCTCGGAGTCCCAGTCCCAGCCCGTCCCCGTCAGATACTCCCAGCCGCGGCCCACCGGCGGCGCGATCGTCCGCATCGAGTCGAACTCACCGGTCGTCTCGTCCACGGCGACCGCCGTGAGCTGCGGATGCAGCCGCACCCGCTGCTGCGTGGTGACGGTGCCCGCCGTGTCCGCGTAGAACTTGTTCTCGTGCACGGTGAGCAGCGAGGCATCCACATGCGCCACACCGTCCGCCTGCAGCAGCCGCGTGCTCCAGTCCGTCAGCAGCGCGGACTTCTCCTCGTCGGCGACGGTGAACGGATCGATCTCGTACGACGAGACCCACGTACGGTCCGCGTGCACCGGCTCCTCCGCGAGCTCCACCCGCTCGTCGGACCCGGCCGCCGCGATCACCTGCGCGGACAGCTTGGCCATCGCCACGGCCTGGCTCGCGACCCGCGCTGCCGCGTCCATGGTCAGATCGACCCCGGACGCGAAACCCCATGCCCCGCCGTGCACGACCCGCACCGCGTACCCGAGATCGGTGGTGTCGGAGGAACCGGCGGGCTTCGCGTCCCTCAGCCGCCACGCCGCGCTGCGCACCCGCTCCAGCCGGAAGTCGGCATGCTCGGCGCCGAGCGCGCGGGCCCGCGCGAGCGCCGCGTCGGCGAGCGCCCGCAGCGGCAGCGCCAGGAAAGACTGATCGATCTCATGGGGCACAGCGGCCCTCCCCTTCTCGACCCAACCGATTACGACTCGCAGTGAATCATGCAGTGCCGACAGTCACGACGGCCATCGCTTTGCGGCCTGCGACGGCGGCGCACGCCGGGGAACGAGCCGGAGACGTCGGGAAACGACAGGACAGGACCGGTCCTGGCCAGGGGCCCGCGCTCCGGTCCGCCCCGCCGGGCGGCCTTCTGTAGGGACCCGACAGTGCATCCGGTACGCCACTGTCAGGGGTCGATCCCTTGCAGAGGGGGCGGTACCGATAGGTTTTCGCAGTACCAGACCGCTATCGAAAGGGTGATCCGTTGAGCCGCTCGGTTCTCGTCACCGGAGGAAACCGGGGCATCGGCCTCGCCATCGCCCGCGCGTTCGCCGAAGCCGGTGACAAGGTCGCGATCACATACCGGTCGGGGGAGCCGCCGGAGGCCCTGACCCAGCTCGGCTGCCTGGCCGTCCGGTGTGACATCACCGACGCCGAACAGGTGGAGCAGGCCTACAAGGAGATCGAGGACAAGCACGGTCCCGTGGAGGTGCTGGTCGCCAACGCCGGCGTCACCAAGGACCAGCTGCTGATGCGGATGTCCGAGGAGGACTTCGTCTCCGTCCTCGACACCAACCTCACCGGCACCTTCCGTGTCGTGAAGCGGGCCAACCGCGGCATGCTGCGGGCCAAGAAGGGCCGTGTCGTCCTGATCTCCTCCGTGGTCGGCCTGCTCGGCTCCGCGGGTCAGGCCAACTACGCCGCCTCCAAGGCCGGCCTGGTCGGATTCGCCCGTTCCCTCGCCCGCGAACTCGGGTCGCGGAACATCACGTTCAACGTCGTCGCGCCCGGTTTTGTCGACACCGACATGACCAAGGTGCTCAGCGACGAGCAGCGCGCGGGCATCGTCTCGCAGGTGCCGCTCGGCCGTTACGCGCAGCCGGAGGAGATCGCCGCCGCGGTGAAGTTCCTCGCCTCCGACGACGCCTCGTACATCACTGGAGCCGTCATCCCCGTTGACGGCGGATTGGGCATGGGTCACTGATCACATGAGTGGAATCCTCGCCGGCAAGCGCATCCTCATCACCGGTGTGCTGATGGAGTCCTCCATCGCCTTCCACACCGCGAAGCTGGCCCAGGAGCAGGGTGCGGAGATCATCCTGACGGCCTTCCCGCGGCCCACCCTGACCGAGCGGATCGCCAGGAAGCTCCCCAAGCCCACCAAGGTCATCGAGCTCGACGTCACCAACGACGAGCACCTCGGCCGCCTCGAGGACGCCGTGCGCGAGGAGCTCGGTGGTCTGGACGGCATCGTCCACTCCATCGGCTTCGCCCCGCAGGACGCCCTCGGCGGCAACTTCCTGAACACGCCGTTCGAGTCCGTGGCGACCGCGATGCACGTCTCCGCGTTCTCGCTGAAGTCGCTGACCATGGCCTGCCTGCCGCTGATCCCGCAGGAGGGCGCCTCGGTGGTCGGCCTGACCTTCGACGCCCAGTTCGCCTGGCCGCAGTACGACTGGATGGGCCCGGCGAAGGCCGCGCTGGAGGCCACCTCCCGCTACCTCGCCCGTGACCTGGGCAAGCAGCACGTCCGCTGCAACCTGATCTCGGCCGGCCCCATCGGCTCCATGGCAGCCAAGTCCATCCCCGGCTTCACGGAGCTCGCGGACGTGTGGAACCACCGTTCCCCGCTGGAGTGGGACATGGCCGACCCGGAGCCGGCCGGCCGCGGTGTCGTCGCGCTTCTGTCCGACTGGTTCCCGAAGACCACGGGCGAGATCATCCACGTCGACGGTGGCGTGCACATGATGGGTGCGTAACGCAGCGTAACGAATTCAGGACGTCACCCGGACGCCTGCGATGCCCCGGTCACCCGCTGTGTGCGGGGGACCGGGGCAT
>NZ_JBSGZO010000678.1:0-3534 GCF_053611045.1 Streptomyces sp. NPDC054841
GGGGCGCCGCCGCGGATCCGTCGGCCGGGCGCCCCGGAAACCGGTCCGTCCGTCAGGAACCCGCGGGGCTCGGCTGTGCCGTCCCCGGCTTCTTTCCCGCGTTCGCCTCGGCGACCCACTTCTTCAGGTTCGCCGGGGAGATCTGCTCGGCGCCCTTCTGCGGGAAGGCCGACTGCCCGTTCAGCAGCACCGTCGGCGTGCCCTTGAAGTCGCCGCTGTGGAAGGCCTCGGTGGACTTTTCGACCCAGCTGTCGTGTTTACCGCCCTCCACACAGCTGCGGAACTCGGGCGTGTCGAGGCCCGGGACCTTGGCCGCCAGCTCGATCAGCTTGCTGTTCTGCGCGAAGGCGTCGTCCGTCTCCTGGGGCTGGTTCCGGTACAGCACGTCGTGGTACGGGACGAACTTCCCGGCGTCCTGCGCGCACGCCGCCGCGTTCGCCGCACGGTGGGAGCCGCTGCCTCCCATGTTGCCGTCGATGATCGTGACGAGGCGGTACTCGACCTTCAGCTGACCGGAGTCCGTCAGCTCATGGATCGTGTCCCTCATCACGTGCTCGAACTGGGCGCAGGCCGGGCAGCGGAAGTCCTCCCAGATCGTGAGCGTGGACGGTGCGTCGCTCGCGCCCGCCGGGATCGCGAGCGCCCCCGCGCCCTGGGCTCCGCTGGGGGCGGTGACCGGACCGGCGGCGGAGCTGTCGTCCTTGCCTCCGGTGTTCGCCGCGATCACGCCGACCACCGCGGCCAGGCCGAGCACGCCCACCACCGCAGCCGTCACGATCAACAGGCGCCGTCGCTTCTCGCGCGCCCTCTGCAGCTCACGATCCTGCAGGAGCCGCTCTCTCGCGGCCCGCTTTCCGTCTTGGTTCTTCTCGCTCACGCCCACAGCAACGAACCGGGGAGGCACGTATGCGCCTCCCCGGTCCGAGGTCCACCCGGACGGGTGACCCGATATGACCGGATCCGTCAGCCGGATCGGTCGGGGTGAACCCTCAGCTCGCTCCGTGAGCGTGATCCCTCAACTGGTCCGTCAACTGGTCCGTCAGCTGATCGGTCAGCCGATCCGTCAGCGCTTGCGGACGCCCTCGGCGAGTTCGCCCGCCAGCGCCCGCACCGCCGCGATCCCGGCCGCGTGGTCGTCCGCGTCGAGCAGCCGCTTGACGAAGGCCGAGCCGACGATGACGCCGTCGGCGAAGCCTGCGACCTCAGTGGCCTGCTCGGCGTTGGAGACACCCAGGCCCACACAGACAGGGAGCCCACGGCGGGAAGCAGCGGTGGCACGGGTGCGCCGGACCAGATCCTGGGCCTGCTCGCCGACCGACTCACGGGTGCCCGTGACACCCATCAGCGAGGCCGCGTAGACGAAGCCGGAGCCCGCCGCCGTGATCGTGGCGAGCCGCTCGTCCTTGCTGCTCGGCGCGACCACGAAGACCGTGGCGAGCCCGTGCTTCTCGGCGTGCTCGCGCCATACGGCGGACTCCTCGACCGGCAGGTCGGGCAGGATGCAGCCCGCGCCACCCGCCTCGGCGAGCTCGGCGGTGAAGCGCGCGATGCCGTACCGGTCGATCGGGTTCCAGTACGTCATCACGAGCACCGGCTTGCCCGTGGCCGCGTGGGCCTCGCGGACCGTACGCATCACGTCCGCGATCCTGACGCCGCCGCGCAGTGCGATGTCGTCGGCGGTCTGGATGACCGGTCCGTCCAGGACGGGGTCGGAGTGCGGCAGGCCCACCTCCACGATGTCCGCGCCGCCGTCGAACACGGCCTTGACCGCCTCGATTCCGCCGTCGACGGTCGGGAAGCCGGCCGGGAGGTACGCGATGAGCGCGGCCCGGTTCTCGGACTTGGCGGCCGCCAGGGTGTCGCTCAGCAGCTGAATGTTCCCGCTCACTTGGCGTCCCCCTCGATCTCCGCGACCTCGCCCGCCGCGTCCGCCTCGACGACCGCGTCCGTCGCGGCGGTGCCGTTCTCGTCGTACAGCCCAAAGTAGCGGGCAGCCGTGTCCATGTCCTTGTCGCCGCGGCCGGACAGATTGACCAGGATCAGTCCGTCCTTGCCCAGCTCCTTGCCGATCTCCAGCGCACCGGCCAGCGCGTGCGCGGACTCGATCGCCGGAATGATGCCTTCCGTACGGGACAGCAGCCGCAGCGCCTGCATCGCGGCGTCGTCGGTCACGGCCCGGTACTCGCCACGCCCGCTGTCCTTCAGGTACGAGTGCTCCGGGCCGATGCCCGGGTAGTCGAGCCCGGCCGAGATCGAGTACGGCTCGGTGATCTGGCCCTCGTCGTCCTGAAGGACGTACGAGCGCGAGCCGTGCAGGATGCCCGGCTCGCCGGCGGTCAGCGTGGCCGCGTGCTCGCCGGTCTCGACGCCGTGGCCCGCGGGCTCGCAGCCCACCAGCCGTACGCCGGAGTCGGGGATGAACGCGTGGAACAGACCGATGGCGTTGGATCCGCCGCCGACACACGCCACGGCCGCGTCCGGGAGACGGCCCGCGCGCTCCAGGATCTGGCGGCGGGCCTCGACGCCGATGACCCGGTGGAAGTCGCGGACCATGGCCGGGAAGGGGTGCGGGCCCGCGACCGTACCGAAGAGGTAGTGCGTGTGGTCGACGTTGGCGACCCAGTCGCGGAACGCCTCGTTGATGGCGTCCTTCAGGGTGCGGCTGCCGGACTTCACCGGGACGACCTCGGCGCCGAGCATGCGCATCCGGGCGACGTTCAGCGCCTGGCGCTGGGTGTCGATCTCGCCCATGTAGATGGTGCAGTCGAGGCCGAAGAGCGCGCAGGCGGTCGCGGTGGCGACGCCGTGCTGGCCGGCGCCGGTCTCGGCGATGACGCGGGTCTTGCCCATGCGCCTGGTGAGCAGGGCCTGGCCCAGCACGTTGTTGATCTTGTGGGAGCCGGTGTGGTTGAGGTCCTCGCGCTTGAGGAAGACCCGCGCGCCGCCGGCGTGTTCGGCGAACCGGGGCACCTCGGTGAGGGCGCTGGGCCGGCCGGTGTAGTGGACGAGCAGCGCGTCGAGCTCGGCGGCGAAGGCGGGGTCGGACTTGGCCTTGTCGTACTCGACAGCCACCTCGTCGACCGCGGCGACGAGCGCCTCGGGGATGAACTTGCCGCCGAAGTCGCCGAAGTAGCCGGCCGCGTTCGGCACCTGGCCTTCGAGGTCGGGAATGAAGTAATCGCTGGGCATGCCAGAACTCCTCGTGGGCGTGAAAGCCGAAGAGAATTGAATGTGATGACGTAGGACCGCTGAGCCAGGCCCTGTCCGGGCGATCTTGTCGGGTCCGCGACACTCCCCCAGGGCTTCGCCTGGGAGGTACCGCCGGCTACGGCGCCTCGCCCCTCGGCCCTTCGGGCCTGGGGAGACCTCATGCAGCTGCCGCCGCGGCCTGTTCCTCGAAGATCGTCCGGACCGGACCTAGTGCCGTGACCGGAAAGGTTCACCGGCTCGCGACGCCCTGCACGGCACTCCCCCAGCTACCGCTGGGAGGTACCCCCACGCTGCGTTGTCGCATCACCCAAGTACGTCCAGTAC
>NZ_JBSGZO010000679.1:0-3523 GCF_053611045.1 Streptomyces sp. NPDC054841
CCTCCGGGCATCCCCGCCCTGGTCTGTCATCCCGTACGAAGCCGCCGGTAACGAAGGCCGCAACCGCGTGCCGCACCCAGAAGCAGGCCCGTCCCCGCAAGACCGAAGACGAGGGCCTCGGGACGGAACCACAGGATTACGCCGATGACAGGCATGGCCAAGAAGGGCCCTGCTGTGATGATGACCTGAAAGTCACGCCAGTCACGGGTTTTGATCGACGTTTCGCGCGGAATGGTACGGTCGAATGCCTCAGGAACGAGACCTTCAGGTGTCGGAACTGACGGGTGATCGGGAGGCATGAGCCCTCCTCGATCGCAGCGTTGTGTATTCGCGGTGAGTCAGCCTGGTCGCCACGGCCGCAACCCAGGGACCGCGCTGACTCGCCGCCGCGACGCTACCCGCTCAACCGTACGGAACTCCATCGCTACTGTGCGTTAATGCGAGGATTGCGGTTGACGCTCCCTCGGTGGAAGCGGAGCGATCTCAGTAGACCACCCCACCGCTCGCAAAGTGAACGCTTTCGCAAATCTCCGGTCACAAACGCTCCCCGAACCGGGCTCTCCGTCCAACACTCCGGCAGCTGGGCGTTTCACGCCCGCTCGGTCTCGCCGCCGGCCCCCGCCCCGCGGCCTGGCGGCGAGCTGGTGCACACGCGACCGCGCTGCGGCATGGCGACGCTGCAGAACCCGAGCCGGCTGCCAGGCTGGGCACGTCCGGACCGCAGGTGATTGGGAGATCCGCTGTGTCCGTCCCGTTCCGCATCCGGTGCTGCCTGTGCCGCAACAACATCCCGCTCGCCCCGGACGTTACGCCAGTGTCAGCGGTCACGTAATTCCCCACTGACGCAGTCGATAAGAGACAGCATCGCTCGGTGGAGCCACCGAGCCGTGTACGGGCTGTCATAGGCGGGTGAGAGTCTGGACCGGTGCGGATAGAGGGATTCGAGAACGCCCCTGTTGCTGCAGGGGAGGAACTGCTGGCGGTGCCGGGGTTCTGGGCTGCCTACCTGATGTGGCTGAGTCAGACAGAGGAGTACGACGCCGTTCCGGAATGGTTCGGTGTCGACGGGGCTGACGCCGACGCGGCCTGCGATGCGCTCGGCAACGAGGACCATTGGCCTGTCTTCCGGATCCCCTTCGCCGATGGCCACACCGCGCTGGTCCTGGGACGCAACTTTCCCGACGATCCGGAAACCGAGTACGTCATCACCCACCCCGAGTGGGGACGGCACGGCCACCTGGCCACCATCAGCGGCCACCAGGCCGGCCCGGGCTTGTCCTGGCGAGAGCTCCAGCACATCGCCCGCACGCCCGACCTCAACGCTCCAGGAGTCCACGCCGAATACGCACGCCTGCTCCTGCTGCTGCCTGCGCTCGGCGACCAGAACCTGCCCGAGGACGCCGCAGCCGTGCTCGGCAGCGCGCTGGCGCAGGCAGGCGTCCCCGCAGCGCTGGCCCCGCATCTCGCGGAAGCACTCCTTGCGGACCATCCCTTGTGGGAGCCGGCTGAATGGACGCTTCCTTCCACCTCCCCGCTCTCAGGCGGTCAGGAACCCTTCCTCGGAATCCTGCACTGTGACGGGTACATGAGTCCGCGGTGTGGGACTCGGCTCGCCCAGGGCATCACCCGAGCGCAGAGCAACCGCCTGGCCCGCGCACTCGGCACCTGGCCCGCCTGAACGGCCCACCCAGCAGCCAAGGGCTGGAACAAACGCCGGGAGCCCTGGCCTCTGGTCCCTGAGAATCTTGACGCACGGTCATCGTCCCCATGCTCACCACGGTTGTGACACCGCCGTCCCCGTGGCCCATTACGTGACGTTCGGGGTGGGGAAATACGTGACCGTCCACAGCCAGTCGCGGTCTCAGCCTACGAGGGTGTTGCGCACCCTTTTTCCTCGAATGTACGAGGGTCTTGCCGCGACCATCCGCCAGGTGGCTTTGTTCACGGGTTTGGGCAGCGGTTGCTCAGTGCTTTGGGAGGCACCCAGACGTGCCAGGCAGGGCCGCTGCCGTTGGCTACTCCTTGACCAGGTCAGCGAGTTCGGCAAGCGAGCCGATACTCCAGTCCGCGGCGGCCACAACGTCTGGGTCACTCCCCCAGAAGTATCCCCACGGGCCACGCCGCAGGTGCGCTACCCGAAGGCCGGCAGCCTTCGCAGGGAAGACGTCGTTGGCTGGGTGATCACCGACATACACCGTCTGGTGAGGCGCGGCCCCGGCCACATCGATCACACGGGAGAAGAATTCGCCCGACGGCTTGGCGACGCCCCACTCTGCTGACGTGACGACCAGGTCCACAGGGAGGTTGAGAGCACGCAACAACTCCCCGGCCTTCGCAGTCTGGTTCCCCGCCACGACGACCCGAATCCCCAACTCCTGAAGCATGGACAGCGAGGGCCGAACATCGGCGTACAGATCCTCTTCGTCCAGTTGCTCGCCCCGGCCCGCCGCCTCGCGCGCAGCGTACTCGGCGTCAATGTCAATACCGGGCTTCAGGAGGCGGAGAGCATCAGCATTGTCCCGGGACTGGGCGGTGACGGCACCGACGAGGGCGGAGAGGGTGTGGCATGGCACGCCGAGCCAGTCTGCCCACGATGCCCAGTAGCGATCGTCACGGGTCAGCGTCTCACCCACGTCGAAGACGATGGTCGCAATCACACGGCGAAGCCTACGGGTGCGCGCACGCCCGAACTGAAACCGGGACGGTCGCCCCGCCACCCGCGCGAGGCAGGGGTTTGACGCTCAGGGCGGACCCCTTTGTTGGTGCGGGCCCAATGTACGGCGGCTGCCGCGGGGCCATGCTCCCGAACGTGCGAAGGCTCCCCTCCCGCCGCAGCAGGAGGGGAGCTTGTGGTGTGTGCCTGGTGACATAGCCCGCGGCTGTCCTACCTACCAGACCGGCCGCTCATTCGGGTCGGGTTCCTGAACGCCGCACCACCCGCGACACCGATACTCCCCGAGGGCGGTGTCCGTCCGTACACTTGCCCGCAGCCTCAGAAGCGCTAGTTCTCATGAGGACGCATGAGGACGCATGAACATGAGTGCGGGGGCACACCATGACGAACCAGACCCAGGACGCTGAGCGGCTATGGGAGCTGTCGCAGCTGCGCGCAGACGAATTGGGCAAGGAACTCCAGGACATCGCCAGCGAGGCCGAAATGTCGCTGCAGACTCTGTACCAGTGGCGGAAGGGAAACCCTGTCCGCAGCAGCAACGACCGGCGCATTCATCTGGCGTTCGCATGGGAACTCGAAAGCCGCAAGGCCATCCTTGGCGGCGGCGAACCCACACCCCGCCAGGAGGCGACACCGCAACCCGAGCACGCCCCGCCCACCAAGCCGAAAGCGGAGCAATGGCGGCGGGAGGCCATCCGCGAGTTGTTCCGAGGCATGAGCTTGGCGGAACAGGAGGACTACATCCGGGAGCTGGAGGCGGAGGTCGCGGAGCCGAGGCGGCAGGAGGGCGCGGCCGACAACCCTGATCAAGGATCCGGCCGTGCGGGATAGCACGCGTCAGTTTATGGC
>NZ_JBSGZO010000680.1:0-3512 GCF_053611045.1 Streptomyces sp. NPDC054841
GTGTGCGTGCCGGGGTTCGGTGTGGAGGCGGATCCCCAGGCCATGTCGGATGCCTGGGGGTGCGCCGGGGAGCTCAGCCGGCGACCCGCTGCGTGCAGGCGTCGGCGGTGTCCCTGGCGGTCAGTCGCGGGGTGGCGGGGCTCCAGCGCCTGGCGCCCGTGGCCGGCGCGGGCGGTCGCGCGGCCCGGCCGTCCAGCAGGGCCATCCCCAGCGGGGTCACCGTGTGCAGCACGGTGTTGCGGATACGGCGCGTGGTGATCAGGCCGGTCTGGCGCAGGACCGCGGTGTGCTGGCTGGCGCCGGCCGCGGAGATGCCGAGCCGGTCGGCGAGCTGGCTGGTCGTGCAGGTGGCCCGCAGGGCCCGCAACGCGGCAGCCCTGGTCTGGCCGACCAGCGCACCGAGCCACTCGGCGCTGTCGTCGGGCTCGTCCCACAGGCTCTCCGCCCGCTGGGCGTCGGGCGGCGCCGCGAAGACCAGCGCCGCGGGGCCGGTCTCCCGCTCCGCTCCGATCAGCATCCCCGGGCGGTGGTTCAGGAACACGGAGGGGTTGAGCACCAGGCCGCGCCCGCCCAGGAAGACGTCCTCGTCGGGTCCGCCGGGGATCTCCAGCACCGGACCCCGCCAGCTGATTCGGGGATGCAGGGTGGCCAGCAGTTGTTCGACGCCGCCGGCCATCACCATCCGGCCGCGCGCGTCGCACTCGCCCTCCAGATACGCGAGCAACCGGTCCCAGTAGGGCGCCACCGCCACCCGCCAGATCTCCGGCAGACAGGTGCCCGTGTGCTGTCCGGGCAGGCTCAGCGGGTTGGGAATCCGCGGTACGGAATCGTCCGGGTCGCCGTACTGCTCGGCCTGACGGAGCAGCACGTCCGGGTCACGGGTCCCGCCCGGTAACGGGCCCGGTCCCTGCGGGAGCCGTTTGTTCACCTGGCGGCGCCAGCGCGCGTAGGGTGCGCCGACGCCGCGACCGAGCATTCCGAGGGCGAACGCTGTCTCGGCGAGCGGCCCTGCGGTGGTCTTCAGCCGGGTTCTCGCGAAGTCAGCAGCGGAGAAGTGGATTCTTTGCACAGCGGACGCCCCCGTTTTCTCGCGAGTGGAGTTCATTCGCGTTCGTTTCAACGTCTGTTGGCATGCACTGGATTACGTCTGCCGGCACGTACAGGCCTGTTCACCCCGGTGCATCGTGCCGGGCCCGCTCGGGCCGCCCTGCGCCGAGCGCGCATCCGGTCGCATCCGGTCGCCCCGGTCCCAGGGCCAGGGCCCGCGTGTCCGTGCGCGGCTTCCCGGCCTCCGCCGGTCATCAACAGGAACGTTTCACCGAGATGACCACCCCGTACGCATGGTTCAGCAACCTGGCCAGCACGAACATGCTCTCGTCCGGCGCTGACACCACGCTGACCCTCCACTGAGTCGCACGGCGTCGCGAGCCCGTCAAGATCCACAAGGCCTTCCGGACGGAAGGCTCCTCCAGGCCGCGGCCGTCAGTGACGCGTATCAACCGGCCAGATCGCCGTCAAGGTGCTGTCAGGGCCGTCTCAGCACCCAGGAAAGTGGAAATAGCTTTGGTGACGCGTTCCGGAGGACCGCCTCACCGCGTTCGGGACGCCACCAGCCAGACGCCACCAGCCATTCGTGGTTCCTCGAGGAGGACCCCATGTGTCTGTTCCAGTACGCCGACGACCCCGAGCCTGACGAACAGGTCCCGGCCGGACCCCTGTACGTACCCGTCCGGCCGGGATGCACGGCGGAGGTGGTGATCCGGCTCTTCCGCACACCACTGGGCGCGCGTACCGCCGTCGGTTTCACCAGCCCCGAGCGGCTGACCGAGCTGCTCGGAACGGACCAGACCTGGATCCGGCTCTCCGAACACGCCCTGAGGGCCGTGGCGGCACCGCTGGGGGCGCTGGAGCTGACCGTTGACCCGACCTTCACTGCTCCCCCGGTCACGGCGATCACGGTCCCCGCCGCGCCGGCGATCGTGCCGGCGACGGAAAGCACGGCCCCGGGCCGCCTGAGGGGGATCACCCCATGACCCAGGGAGTTCTCGACGGCATCGCGGCCGACGCGGACGACCTGTCCATCTGGCCGGCCTCCACGACGCTCCTCCCCCACGGCGGCCTGGCCGTCGGCGGCGTCTCGCTCACCGAAGCCGCCGACCGCTTCGGCACCCCCGCGTACGTACTGGACGAGGCCGAGGTACGTGAGCGCTGCCGGACCTACCGGCACGCCTTTCCCGACGGCGAAGTGCTCTATGCCGCCAAGGCGTTCCTCTCCAGGGCGATGGTGCGCTGGGTCGAAGAGGAGGGACTGGGGCTGGACGTGTGTTCCGCCGGTGAACTGGAACTGGCCGTGACGGCCGGGTTCCCACCGGAGCGCATCGTGCTGCACGGCAACGCCAAGTCGCCACAGGACGTCGAGACGGCGCTGCGGCTCGGGGTGGGGCGGATCGTCATCGACAGCCCGTCCGAGATCGTCCGCCTGGCGGCCGCCGTCGGGCCCCAGGGCCACCAGAAGGTGATGATCCGCGTGGTCCCGGGCGTCCTGGCCGGCGGCCACAGGAAGATCAGCACGGGTACGGACGACCAGAAGTTCGGGCTCTCCCTCACCGACGGATACGCCCAGCACGCCATCACGCGCATACTGGGCCAACCGCAGCTCGAACTGGTGGGCCTGCACTGCCACATCGGCTCCCAGATCACCGACGTCAAGCCCTACGTCGCCGCCCTGCGCCGCATGGTCGGCCTGATGGCCCGCATCCGCAACACGCACGGCATCGTGCTGCCCGAGCTCGACATGGGCGGCGGACACGGCATTGCCTACCGGCCGGGCGAGCCGGCCCTGGACCTCACCCTACTCGCGCGCAAACTGCGCACGGAGCTCGTCGCGAGCTGCTCGGCGGCCGGTCTGACCGTTCCTCGGCTGATCATCGAGCCGGGCCGTGCGATCGTGGGCCCGGCCGGGGTGGCCCTGTACCGGGTGCTGGCCGTCAAACGCACCGGCGACCGGGTGTTCGTGGCCGTGGACGGCGGAATGAGCGACAACCCCCGGCCCGCCCTCTACGGAGTGCGCTACGCGCCGCGCCTCATCGGCCGCCACTCCCTCGCCGAACCGCTCACGGCCACCGTGGTCGGTCGGCACTGCGAGGCAGGCGACGTCATCGCAGCCGACGTGCAGCTGCCCGCCGACACCCGCCCCGGCGACCTGCTCGCCGTACCGGTGTCCGGCGCCTACCAGCTCTCCATGGCCTCCGGCTACAACCTGGTCGGCCGTCCCCCGGTCGTCGCCGTCCACGACGGCACGGCCCGACTCCTCATCCGGCGCGAAACCCTGGACGACTTCCGCAGCCGGGACATCGGCGATTAGGGCGTGTTGCGAAAGTAGCGCCGTCCGCCCGGAGGGCGGGGCCCGCGGCGTCCGGTGCGTGCGATCGCAAGGCGGTGGGGGCACCTCCCAGCGGTAGCTGGGGGAGATCATCCTCGTACTGGGCGTACTTGGATGAGTCCGACAACGC
>NZ_JBSGZO010000681.1:0-3501 GCF_053611045.1 Streptomyces sp. NPDC054841
CCGTACGCGGCCGCGCCGCCGTGCGGCCCGGGACGGCGGGTGCAGCGATTATCGATGAGATTGATCTTGGGTCGTTCGGGGGGACAGCAGCGGCGATTAGCTGAGGTCGGACGGGCCACCGTTCAGGTAACGGCGGGCGGCCGTGACGAACTGGCGCTCGGTTTCGCCGTACAGCTCCCGGACCCTGGATGGGGAAGCTACCTCGTGACGCAGGACGTGGTGGCCCTTGTCGTAGCCGAGGTGTTCCACCCGAGCAACCAGCAGTGAGTCGATGCGCAGGCAACAGGTATGGACAAGCAGCAGCGCGTAGGCGCGCTTGCGGTAGGCCGCGACCCAGTCGTACAGCCGCCGGGGATGCAGCGGCCAGTGGTCGCGCGGATCGGCGACGGCCGTGGACAGCGCGGCCGCTCCGTGCGGACCGGGACCGTCATGCCGTCTCCTCCGCCAGGGCGTTCTGGTACCGGCAGTCCTGGCACAGGGTCGACGCCGTCCCGTCGTCGTTGCCCTCGACGGGCCAGGGACGACTGCATCCGGCGCACCGGGCAAGTTCGGTCGGACCGAAGCGGGTTGCGCAGGTGAAGCAGTACATCAGCCCGTGCGGCGAGGTGTCCTTGAACTCGATGCCGTCGACGAGGGTCTGGGTCTCGCACTGGGGGCACCAGAGCGCGATGTCTGGCACGTCGGGATGCCCATACAGGTACTCCACGGCCATGTCTCCAGCGTCGGGCCAGCCCGCGCCGCAGAACAGGCACTCGCCGCGCTCAGGGGTGAGGATCAGGGCCCACTGGTCGCAGTCGGCGCAGTGGACGGTCCGGTTCTCCTGCTCCTTGAGGGTGCCGCTGAGCCGGTCCATCCGCCGCCGGATGTACGACGCGATGTTGTTCACCCCCTCGCGTACCCGGACCATGTCGTCGAGGGGGATCTTGTCCCTTTCCTCGTCGTTGAGCAGTGGCAGCAGTTCTTCGTCGAGGAAGCGGACCAGGAAGTCCAGGACAGTCCCGGCGCGTGCCTCGACCGCTTCGGCGTTGTGGGTCAGCCCGTAGTGCTGCAGGGCGTTGCGGTCCTTGGCCAGGTCCTTCAGCGCCCGGTGGTCCTTGTCGTCGATGGCGATGCCGACGATACGGCGCAGCCGCTCCACCGCGGCGTCGGTGGTGCAGCTTTCGAAGTCGGCGTCCTGGTACCTCTTCTGCGTGGCCTGCCCGGGGTCCTTGAACACCAGGCTCCAGTGCTCGCGTTGCAGCCGGGCCTTGAGCAGGACCTCGGCGGCCGCCTGCAGGTGCAGCACCGCGTACTTGATGTCCCGGAGGTCGACCGAGGATTCGGCCTCGTCAAGGTGGTCGATGACGCTGACCAGATAGTCGACGCCGTTGCGGATCGGCGGGAAGTCCAGCTTGGGAGGTTCCGCCGAGCGGAGCCCCGGCGGAACATACGGACGGCCGATGGCCCGGTCCTTCTTCTCGTCTACTTCCACCTGGACCCCCTCAATTCGGCGAGCGCGTAACGCCCGCTCAGCAAGCCACAGAACAAGCGTAATTGTCCTGATGGTTGTTCCGGCCACCCGGACGGGGCGAACGTCGGACTGAGCCCAACAAACGCCGTCGAGTGCTGACGTGTCGCTCCGGCCGTGAACCGTCTGTCAAACGTCAGGGTTAGCCTGACGACATGAGTCATGAAGAAAGCCCCGCCCCACGGGTGGGCGATACGACGTCCGAGTCGAGACCGGCGACTCTGCCTTCGCTCGACGAGGCGTACGTCGCCCACGCCGACGCCCTCAGCCGCCTCGCCGCCTACGCTTTGCGTGACATCCCGCTGGCGCTACGTGCGCTCGACCGTGAGCACGGCGGCTTCGTGAACGCGGCCCTGCACCTGCGTTACCTGGCCGACGTCCTGGTGGAGAAGGCCGTCATCGTCGAGAAGGAACGCGGCGCCAGCTGGACCGACATCGGCAACGCCGCGGGGATGACCAAGCAGTCCGCCCACGAGAAGTGGGGCACCGCGGTCGGAGCCTGGACGGTGGTCAACCAACGCCGCCACCCCACCGAGTCCGGCTCCGCCCACCTCGCCCGCCGTATCGACGAGTGGTATGCCGAGCTGCACCCGGACGAGGAGCACGCCGTCACAGCCGGGCTCACGTCGACCGACCCCACGCGTGGTGTCGCCGAGGCCCAGACCGCCGCCGCCCACCGGGTCGCTGCTCGGCTGCTGTACGCCCGGCTGGACGAGCTGAAGAAGGAGAACACCGCGGCGTTCAACGCCGCATTCGAGGCCACCGGCACCGACGGCCAGGCCGCCGCCCGCCAGCGCTGGGCCGACACCCACACCGCCCAGGCCGAGGTCTACGAGCAACTGGCGATCGCCGAGCCGACGATCGCCGACGAGCACCGCGCTCGCGCCGGGAAGCAGCGCGAGCTCGCTGCCTCTGTCCTCACCCCCGGCCCGAGCTGGCCCACCGACGAGGAGCCCGGGCAGTGAGCAACCGCAGCAGGCAGGCGTACCGGCTGGGAGTCCACCTCTCCCAGCTCACCGGCGTCGAGGTCACGCTCGTCTACGGCACCGGAGCAATCTGGCACGTCAACTGGCACAACGGCCCCCTCGCCGACCAGATGCGCGAGCATGTCGACGCTGCTCCGGCGGTCACGAATTCCCCGACATGAGGGACCGCACGCTGCGCCTCTAGCGCAGCCATTCCTCCCGAGCCTGGGCGGCACGGGCCATCGCATCCCGCCGCGAGGGCACCATCGCCCGCGCGGTCGCCGAGGGAGCCACATGGCGCCGTGCCAATCTCCTCCCGCGCTACACCCCAGGCAGTGACCTCACCCCGGCAGACCACGCGTTGCTCTCCCACGTGGAGCAGCTCATCCGCACCACGCCCTTCCCAGACCACCCCAGCGCTCCCGAGGACGAACCGCTCATCGAGCAGCCGCTCGCCGCCGCCGGCCGGGGCACCGAGTACGCGATGGCCTGCATCCTCATCAACGCCGACCGGGTCCGGCCGGAGACCAGCCCTGAAGCTCCGATCCGTCCCCACGGAGGGCCCGTGACCAAGCACCTCGCGGTTCGCCTCGACGAAGACATCGCACACACCAATTTCTGGAAGACAGATTTCTGCGAAGGCCCCTGGCCAGACCTGCGGCCGCGCGAACATAGGCGCATGCCCACGCGACAGATTGTGGCGTCGTCCGCTGGTCAGGTGTCGTATGGGTGGGGAGATCCATCAAGCAGGTTTGGGGTCGCCCCGAGCGCCAGGTGGCCGATTTCAAACAGCGCCATCACCGGGGCACACTATCCACCTCGTCGGTGTCCTCGACCGGCTGATGCGCCTGCCGAGGTGGCCAATCGGGCAGGTAGCCGATTAGAGCGGCCGCGACGTCGGGATGAACTTGCCAGGCAATCCTTGAGTCGGGCGGCCTAAGGGCTGTCCCGTAATCCCCGGTGGATCAGCGCGCGGCGTCAGATGCGGTGCATCGCAAGGCGGAGGGTCGTCCTCATACTGGGCGTATT
>NZ_JBSGZO010000682.1:0-2204 GCF_053611045.1 Streptomyces sp. NPDC054841
CATCGAAGGCACCCCCGAGCAGCTTGTTGAATGGCTGCGTCTGGTGGTCGGCCGAGGGGGCATCCCACGCCTGAGGATCCTGCCGGTCGGAAATCCGCAGCACACCGTCGAATTGCCGGGCCGCGGCCCCGGGATCCAGGCTCTGGTGGCAGCGCTCGGCGTACTGATGCCGGGGACCCGAGTACGGGCACCCGGCGAGAGCAGCACTTGGCGTACCGATCCACAACTCGACGTGGTCCTGGTCCCCCACGGAGGGAGCCATGGACCGGTGGAGTGGATCTTCGCGAACGAGCAGAGGACGACTGCGGATGTGGAGGCGCTGCTGGCGGAATTGCCTTCAGTGCCGGTCTCGTTCCCCGCCGACGGATCCCAGGACTCCCCCACGGCGCCGAACCGGGCTGGCCTGCAAGCAATCGCAGAGAGGACCGTCGGCAGACTGGTCCTGGTTAGTGAAGGCGTCCTGGCCGCGCTCACCGATCCGGCATGGCGGGACCTGCTCGCCGCCATCCATCCCGACCCGGCGGTGCTGACGCTCCTCGTGCGGGTCGACAACAAAGGCAACCCGCTGCTGCCCGGTACCAAGTCCGAGCCGTACCCGCTGGAACAACTCGCCGCGGATCTGAAATCGGCCCGCTCGTCGGCTCACCGGGTACTTCAGGTGGTGCCGGTCCGGCACGACCACCGGCCGCCGCCTGTCTTGATCGACGCACAGGCCGCGGAGCCGCTCGACGTGCGTCCGCTTCCCTCCGCTACCGCCACGCTGCTACGTGACACGCTGCGCAGGCTCGACGCTATGTGGGAAGGGCCGGTGTATGTGCCCCAGACCGGGCACTGGGTCAGCGTCGATCCGGTGCTCGCGCGGATCTTCTGCATTCCGGGCAGAACACAGCTGCCCTGGCAGGAAGTGACTGCGAGCAGTGGACTTCCCCTCGTGCGCCAGACCCGCCTCGGCCTGCTCAGCAGCGACATCGAACGGCAGAGCGACGCGCTGTCCACCGGGCGTATGGTCGTGCTCAAGCCGCAGGCGGGCCAGCTGCCCGAGCTGCGCCGACTGCAGAAGTTGGCGGTGGCCACACGATTCCGCGTGATGGTGATGGAAGAGCTCGGCCTCGGATGGCAGCAGCTGCTCACCGAGGCGGTTGACCTGCTCCACGACCCTGCCTTCGCTGACGTCGTCCCAGGCGAGCCCATCCAGCTCTTCACCAAGACACCGCAAGGCCCCGACATCGGTCTGAACGCGGGCATGAACCGGTTGCGCGACCGCGCCCGAGCACAGTTGCACTACCCCGAGCCTGGTCAGCAGGCCATCCTCGATCGGGACTCTCAGGGCCGGGACGCGATCGCCAGCGTCTACACCCGTACGGTCGCGGAGCCCAGGCTCCAGTACGGCACGTGGCTGACGACTGACAACCCCACCGTCCGGACATTCTCTGACGCCGCCGGAAGGCTGCACTCGGCGGAGCAGCAGCTGTGGGACGCCCCTGAGCGCGTCGGCTTCACAACGTGGCTGCTGTACCTGTCCACGGCACCACGCCAGATGATGGGCCGGCTGCCCGCCCCCGCCCCCGAGGTCGCTGACCTGCTCGGAGAAGGGGCGTTCGTGCAGTTGGCGCTGCTCGATGGACGACCCGCGGCGGCCTTTGGCGCAGATCGGGCTCCGGGTGCGACGGAGCCAGCCTCGACTCGGCTGCGGGCGGTCACTCCTGGCCAGTTCCTCGCGGGATTCATGAAGGTCGTGAAAAAGTGGCCGAAGAATTGGCCGGTCGTCCTGCTGACCGACGCACTCACGGGGCAGCTCCACCAGGACCTGCTGGCGTGGGCGGCTGAGGTCGAGAGGCTCGGCCCGCTGACCGTGGCCGTGCTAAGGGCCGGTGACAGCTGGGAAACCCACGCCCGGACCAGTCTGCCGGTTGCCCGGAAGGCCGACGGCACCCCCTCCACCTGGCTGCTGAGCAGCCCGGCCTTCGGCACTGACAACGACGGCCATCTGATCCCGCTGGCCGCCAACACCATTTCCCGGGTGCCCCACGGCCTGATCATCGGCCCTCATGACGGGACGGAGACCCGTCTGGCGCTGGCCCCAGATCTCCAGGGCAGCACGTTCCGCATGATCATGAGCATCCTGCCGGGGAAGTCCAAGCCGACCCTCGACGGACAGACGGTGATGGTTCCGCAACAGGCGGCCTCCATCACCCGCAGGTTCG
>NZ_JBSGZO010000682.1:2214-3492 GCF_053611045.1 Streptomyces sp. NPDC054841
CTCAGGGGCCGTGAGGTTGTGGTGGCGGTGCGTGGCACGGTGCGCAGATGGAGCACCCTGCACAAGTGGGCCAAGACCTATTCCGAGTGCCTCCGGGAACCGTTGCGGCTCATCGGCGAGGGCTGGCAGGCCGAAGTCAACAACATCGGCGAGCTGATCGCCGTCCCCATCCCCGGCATGACGCGCAGTGCCAAGCCATGGGTATCCGTCTCCGCGGTTCATGCCTCCTCTGCCCTGAAGAACGGCACGGACGGCCGGCTGTGGAACCCGACTCGCGAGCTGCTGTTCAGCCTCCCGGGATTGGTGGCCTCCACCCGCTCGCCTCAGAACGCGGACCAGCTGATGCGTGCCGCCAACGGAGTGCGGGGCCTGCTGAACATCCTTCATCTGCAATCATCGGTCGTCGGTGACCTGGCCGTGCAGTCGCTGCAGAACGACTCGGTCGACGGGGCCGGCCTGCAACGCGTCACCATCAGCCGGGTGACCAGCCAGCTGGCCACCGCCGGTGTCCGGCAACGATCGCTGATCATGTACACCGGATCCATGGGCGGTGACAGGACAGAGCGAAGCAGAATCCTGGGCCAGTTGGGAGAGCTGGTCCGTGACGCCCGCCTGCTGATCTACGTACCGGTGGCGGGCTCCGCCGCCGCGCTGCTCGAGCACCCCATCCGGGGCACCGTGGTCTCCTCACAGACCCCGGACGGCCGCCCCAGCGACTGGGAACTGATGAGCATGCGCCCCACCCTGAGCATGCTGGTGGCGGCACCCGACGGCAGCCTCATCGACCGGGGCAGCCCCATGGGGCAGTTCTGGTACGCGTTCATCGAGCCGGAGGAGGAACGCCCGTCGGCGGGATTGGTTGTTTCGCTCAGCGCCGGGCATCCGTTGCACGACCCGGAACGCTTCCCCCAGTCGGCTCAGATACTGAGGGGTCGGACATCGGCGGATGATTTCGGCGCCTATGCCGTCCTCCCGCAGCGCAACGGGCGGGTCGGCCTCTCGGTCGACTTCGGCCTCGACATCGCCCCGGACCTCCCGGACATGGTCTGGGACGCTTCGCCCAAGGAGATCGCCGCCTGGTTGCGGGAACAGTTCCGGGACCCGTTCCCGCAGGAGTTCCATATCCTCACCGACCCGGTCTCCACGAGGGACTTTCCCCAGTTCGCCGCCACGATTGCGGCGGTAGCCGTCGAGCTGCGCTCCCGCGGCCGGATATCCCCGCCGAACACCTACTGGGGCATCGACCCTGAGCAGCTCAAGCCGACCCTGGTCGACAGC
>NZ_JBSGZO010000683.1:0-3487 GCF_053611045.1 Streptomyces sp. NPDC054841
GTGCGGTACGGGCCCGTTTGCTTTGAACAGGTTCGAATCCCCTTTCGTGGCTTGTGAGGCTGGTGTTAAAGTCGGCGCACTCGCACGGGGGTTGGCTGGGGGGTCTCTCTCGCTCGGACTCGCGTCGCCGCTCAGGCCGACGCCGCCGGCCCCGTGCCCTCATGTCCTGGGGAGGGACCTCACTTTGGCTCGTACGAGCAATGCCCGGGTGCGTGGAAACGGCCGTACCCGAGCGGCTCTCGTCCTGGCGCTGGCGACAGTGACGGCGGCGGGATCCGGAATCACGGCACCGCAGGCGACGGCCGTCCCGTCCTCGGCCGCGGCGGCCGAGGACGTGACCGTCCTGCCGCCGGGCAAGCGCTTCGCCCCGCGCGCCACCTCGATCCTCACCGCCGGTGAGACCGGCTACCTGCTGTTGCAGGAGAACGACGACCGGCTGCTCTGGATCGACTACGCGACCGGCTCGGCGACCCCGCTCGCCACCCGGCTGCCCGAGAAGCCCCGTTACGACCCCGAGACGGGATACTGGGACCACACCCAGCGTATTCCGCTCGGCGGGGGCGGCTACTACGGCAACGGCTCCGACACCGTCGCCCTCTACTCCGCCTCGCCCGCACCGCACGTGACGCTCCAGAAGGGCGCGGGTGCCGTCTTCGCCGACATCGTGCTGCCCGAGGGGCAGTCCTACGTCAGCACCTTCGGCGACACCGTCCTCACCCGCACCGGTGAGCCGGGCGGCGCGCCGACCGGCTACCACCTGCTGCGGTACGAGGGCGGCACGGTCACGGACACGCCCGTCACCGGATTCCCCGAGGGCGCCGTTTTCCAAGCGCTCGAGGACGGCGACGCGGACTCGGTGATCATCCGGTACACGGAGCCCGACGTGCCGAACCAGCGGTGGCGGATCGTGGACCTGGCGGAGGCGGTGGCGAAGCCGCTGCCGGACCGCCCCGATCCCGAGGAGCCGTGGCTGGTGAGCGGCTTCCGGCTCGGCGGCGACTCGATCCTGCGGCTGCGCACCGGGCGGGGCAAGGCCGATGTCCTCGACCGGGCCGCCCCGGACACCGTGATCCGCACGGTCGAGACCAGCGCGATGTCGTACGACGCGACCTTCGCGATGGTCGGCGACTCCGTCCTCGCGGTCGAACGGCAGAACCCCGGAGACAACGAGTACCGGGGGACGGCCCTGTGGCGCGTCCCGGACGAGGACGGCACCCTCGATCAGGTACTGGAGCTGGCGGACGAGCAGATCGCCGTCGCTCCCGACGGCTCCGTCCTGATCGCCGGGGCGACCAGCGCCCCTGCGCAGGGCGACGTCGACTGGGCCGTGCACCGCATCCTGCCCAAGGCGGACGGCAGTCTGGAGACACGCCGCCTCGCGACGGTCGAGCCCATGCCCGCGCACATCTACGGCCTCTCCCTCGGCAGCGGCATTCTCACCACGGGCGACGACAGCACGCTGTTCCAGCCGTTCACCTACCTCGGCGCGTACCGCAGCACCTGGCTGAGCACCACGGGCGAGCCGCAGGCCGTCCGCACCACGGTGGACGGTCTGCTGAGCGGGCGCGACAGCGACTGCTCCGGCGGAGCGCTGGCCGAGCGCTGCGTCACGATGTGGGCGACCGGTGACGGCTTCCACGGCCGTGAGAACGGCACCGAGTCCGACCTCACCATGCTGTTCGAGAACGGCGCGACGAACTGGGGCCCGCGCGTCACCACCGGCTTCCAGAGCCCCGAACTGACCGACCTGTCGGGCCGGTTCGGCGTGGTCCGCCCGGCCGCCCGCGGCTCCCAGACCGTCGTCGAGTTCAAGAAGCCGGACTCCGGGACCGTACTGGAGAAGCGGACGGAGGTCGCGGCCGCCGTATGGGGGTCCACCCTCTGGAGCGGCACCAAGGACTCGGGCGTGGTCACCTCGAAGACCCTCCCGTCGGGCACTGCGGGTGAGTCCTTCACCACGCTCAACAAGTGTGTCCCGCAAGAGCTCCAGGCCGTGGGCCGCTGGGTGTACTGGAAGTGCGACAACGCGTCGGGCGTGTTCGACCGGCAGGCCAAGCGGGCCGTCGCCGCGCCGCTCGGGAGCGTCCTGCTGGGCGACGGCTACTTCGTCCACCGGGGCGACGGCACCGGACTCACGCTCTACGACCTGCACGCCGGGCTTCCCGTCTCCGGCGCGGCGGCCGACGTGCCGCACCGCACCCTGGTGAGCGCCGCGGACCTCGGTGAGTCCATCGTGCGGCGCGCCGGCTGGACCGTCGACCGCTTCGGCGGACACGTCGCGTACGCGGGCGCCGACGAGCGGGTGCGCATCGTGCGCACCGGCGTCCCCGCCTCCGCGATCACGGCGATCGACTCCGTGGTGACCACCGGGACGTTCGACCCGGCCGCGGCCGGCGCGCGCTGGACCGGCACGTGGTGGCTCTCCAAGCCGGCCTCGGGCTGGCAGCTCACCGTGAAGCGGGCGGACACCGGCGCGGTCGTCCGCACCGTGTCCGGCGCCGAGGGCCGTGGCCGGATCGACGCGGCCTGGGACGGCAAGGACGGTGCCGGAAAGGCAGTGCCGGGCGGCACTTACCGGTGGACGCTCACCGCGCAGCCCGCCGACGGCGTCGGGGCCGCCCTGGTCACCTCGGGCGACATGAACGTGGTGGGCGAGCTGCCGCCGCCGGCGTTCCGCGATCTGGCGGGCGCGGACGGTGTGGGTGACCTGGTCTCGCTGAGCTCCTCGGGCGCGTTCGCGTACCGGCACGGGAACGGGGCGGGCGGCTTCTCCGGTGCCACGACGGGCTCCGGCTGGCCAACTTCGGCCGTGGCGGTGCCGTTCGGGGACTTGAACGGAGACCGGTGCAACGACGTGCTGGTGCGGTTGGCGAGCGGTGAGCTGCGGGCGTACCGGCCGGGTTGTGGCAAGGCGCTGACGCCGACGAGTCCGTACACGTCCCTCGGCACGGTGTGGAACCAGTTCAACGTGCTGACGTCGCCCGGTGACCTGACGGGTGACGGTCGTGCGGATCTGGTGGCGCGGCAGGCGTCGACCGGTGACATGTATCTGTACGCGGACGACGGTGCGGGGAAGCTGAAGGCGCGCGGGAAGATCGGCACGAACTGGAAGCTGTACCGGGCGGTGCTCGGTGCGGGTGACCTGA
Source organism: Streptomyces sp. NPDC054841 (assembly GCF_053611045.1). Classification (NCBI taxonomy): domain Bacteria; kingdom Bacillati; phylum Actinomycetota; class Actinomycetes; order Kitasatosporales; family Streptomycetaceae; genus Streptomyces; species Streptomyces sp. NPDC054841. The sequence goes on from NZ_JBSGZO010000683.1 coordinate 3,147, forward strand.
ACGGTGACGGCATCGGCGAGCTGCTGGCGGTGGACGGGGCCAACTCGCTGTGGCGGTACGACGGTACGGCTGCCGGGACGGTGAAGTCGCGGGCCTTGGTGTTCGGGAACAACTGGGCCACGGGACGCAACGCCTTCGTGGGTGTCGGTGATCTGAACAAGGACGGCAAGGCGGATCTGGTGTCGCGGAACGCGGCGGGTGATCTGCTGCGCAACGGCGGGAACGGGGCCGGGTCCTTCGGGTCGACCGTGAAGATCGGGACGGGCTGGCAGGGCTACAAGGGCCTCTTCTGAGCCTGCGCCCAACTGTCTGTTTCTGGCCCGTGTCCCCTGGTGGGACAC
>NZ_JBSGZO010000684.1:0-3478 GCF_053611045.1 Streptomyces sp. NPDC054841
GCGTGGCGCCGCTCCTCGGTCGTGCCGCTACACGGTCGCGCCGCTGCTCCCTGGCGCAGCTACTCCTTGACGCCGATGACCCCGCGCAGCGGATCCGGCAGGAGCTCGTTGCAGGAGAGCTGGCCCGCCTTCGTCAGGGAGTCGTCCACGCACGTGTAGAAGTCGCGGTACACCAGCTGCACCGTGAACGTCATCGCCACGATCACGAGCGCGATCCCCGCCAGCAGCAGGCCGCTCACCGCCGCCGTCACCTGGGGCTTGCCCGCAGGCTGCGGCGGCGTGGGAGAGGCGGCCACGGAGGGGTCGGAGGAAGCGCGGCGGGGCTTGGCGCGGAGCGAGCTCGTACCCCAGTAAAGCGCGAGGGCACCGAGGAGCAGGGCGATCTCCGGGAGGTCGAAGAGCGCGAAGAAGAAGGCCCACATACCGCCGAGCAGTGCATAGCGGGCACGGCGCTGGGCGGGGTCGGTCGGGTCCCAGCGGAGGCCGCTGCCCTGGCCGCCTTCCGGGCCGCTGCCCTGGCCGCCACCGCCGCCATTGCCGCCGCTCTGGCCGCTCTCGCCGCCCGGCCGGCCGCCGAAGCCGCCGGAGGAGCGGCCCGGCTGGCGGCTGCTCCACTGGCTGCCCCAGGACGAACGCTCGTCGTCCCGCCGACCGCCCTCGTCGCCGGAGTCGCTCCCGGAGCCGTGCCGCGGCTGCCACGGCCGGTCCGGGGAGCCCTCGGGCGGCGGTGCGAACGGATTGCTCTCGTCCCTGGGCTCCCTGCGCTCCCTGGGCTCCCTGCGCTCCCTGGATGTACTGGGGTCCCCGGTCTCCCGGGGTTCCGTGGACTCCGGCGACTGGCGTTCCCGCAGCAGCAGGGAGCCCCGCTCGGTGGAGAGCGGGAGGCGGAGTGCCGTGCGGCGGCGTCGGTCCGGCATGTGGTGAACGTCTTCCCCTCTGTACCCGGGTACTCCGTCTGGGGACGGGCCCTGTCCCCAGACGCTACCTCCCGGCCCAGCCCCCGTCCCGTGGGGGCCGCTCGGTGTGCCGGTATCGTTGCTGACGGTCGACGGCTTCGTAGAGTTCCCCTATCGCCGGGCTCGTTTCGTTCGTACGACCATACAAAGATCGACACAAGAACCGCCCAAACACATACCGCACGACCCGCACGGCCTTCTGCAAGCCGTACCGCAACGCGAAAAGAGTCCCCCAGTGGCTGCCGCCCGCCTCGTCGTCCTGGTCTCCGGATCCGGCACCAACCTCCAGGCGCTGCTCGACGCCATCGGCGACGATCCGCAAGGCTTCGGCGCCGAGATCGTCGCGGTCGGTGCCGACCGCGACGGCATCGCCGGCCTCGACCGCGCCCGCGCCGCCGGGATCCCCACCTTCGTCCGCAAGGTGAAGGACTACGCGACCCGCGAGGAGTGGGACCGTGCGCTGACCGAGGCCACCGCCGCGTACGAGCCGGATCTCGTCATCTCGGCCGGCTTCATGAAGATCGTCGGTAAGGACTTCCTCGCCAGGTTCGGCGGTCGGTTCGTGAACACCCACCCCGCCCTGCTGCCCAGTTTTCCCGGTGCCCACGGAGTGCGTGACGCGCTCGCGTACGGGGCGAAGGTCACCGGATGCACCGTCCACTTCGTCGACGACGGCGTCGACACCGGGCCGATCATCGCGCAGGGCGTGGTCGAGGTGGTGGAAGAGGACACAGAAGAAGGCGAAGCCGCTCTCCATGAGCGCATCAAAGAAGTCGAGCGTCAGCTGCTCGTCGAGGTCGTGGGGCGTCTCGCCCGAAACGGCTACCGCATTGAGGGACGAAAGGTTCATGTCGGTGAATAAGCCCATCCGTCGCGCGCTGGTCAGTGTCTATGACAAGACGGGGCTGGAGGAGCTCGCCCGCGGCCTCCACGAAGCCGGCGTCGAGCTCGTCTCCACCGGCTCCACCGCCGCGAAGATCGCCGCGGCCGGTGTCCCGGTCACCAAGGTCGAGGAGCTCACCGGCTTCCCCGAGTGCCTGGACGGCCGCGTCAAGACCCTGCACCCGCGCGTGCACGCCGGCATCCTCGCCGACCTCCGCCTCGACACCCACCGCGAGCAGCTCGCGGAGCTCGGCGTCGAGCCCTTCGACCTCGTGGTCGTGAACCTCTACCCGTTCCGGCAGACCGTCGCCTCCGGCGCGACTCCGGACGAGTGCGTCGAGCAGATCGACATCGGCGGCCCCTCGATGGTCCGTGCCGCCGCCAAGAACCACCCGTCCGTGGCGGTCGTCACCAGCCCCGAGCGGTACGCCGACGTCCTCACCGCCGTCGCGTCCGGTGGCTTCGACCTCACCGCCCGCAAGCGCCTCGCCGCCGAAGCGTTCCAGCACACGGCCGCGTACGACGTCGCCGTCGCCTCCTGGTTCGCGTCCTCGTACGCCCCGGCCGACGAGAGCCTCTTCCCCGACTTCCTCGGCGCCACGTACGAGCGCTCGAACGTCCTGCGCTACGGCGAGAACCCGCACCAGGACGCCGCGCTGTACGTCACCGAGGCGGGCGGCGGCCTCGCGCAGGCCGAGCAGCTGCACGGCAAGGAGATGTCGTACAACAACTACACGGACACGGATGCGGCGCGCCGTGCCGCGTACGACCACGCCGAGCCGTGCGTCGCGATCATCAAGCACGCCAACCCGTGCGGCATCGCGATCGGTGACGACGTCGCCGAGGCGCACCGCAAGGCCCACGCCTGCGACCCGCTCTCCGCGTTCGGCGGTGTGATCGCGGTCAACCGCCCGGTCTCCGTGGCGATGGCCGAGCAGGTCGCCGAGATCTTCACCGAGGTCATCGTCGCCCCGGACTACGAGGACGGCGCGGTCGAGGTGCTGGCCCGCAAGAAGAACATCCGCGTGCTGCGCTGCCCCGACGCCCCGTCAGCGCCCGTCGAGCTGAAGCCGATCGACGGTGGCGCGCTGCTCCAGGTCGCCGACCGGCTCCAGGCCGACGGTGACGACCCGGCGAACTGGACCCTCGCCACCGGCGAGGCGCTCGGCGCCGAGGAGCTGGCCGAACTCGCCTTCGCCTGGAAGGCCTGCCGAGCCGTCAAGTCCAACGCGATCCTGCTCGCCAAGGGCGGCGCCTCGGTCGGCGTCGGCATGGGCCAGGTCAACCGCGTCGACTCCGCGAAGCTCGCCGTCGAGCGGGCGGGCGAGGAGCGTGCGGCGGGCGCGTACGCGGCCTCCGACGCGTTCTTCCCGTTCCCGGACGGCCTGGAGATCCTGACCGCGGCCGGGGTCAAGGCCGTGGTCCAGCCCGGCGGTTCGGTCCGTGACGAGCAGGTCGTCGAGGCGGCCCAGAAGGCGGGCGTGACGATGTACTTCACGGGGACGCGGCACTTCTTCCACTGAGCGCGCGACGCGCGGCGCGGGCAGCCGCGCTGACGCGTGACACATGACGCGTGACGGCCCGCCGGCAACGGAACCGGCGGGCCGTACGTGCATGTACTCGGTGGCTCGCATTGCACA
>NZ_JBSGZO010000685.1:0-3472 GCF_053611045.1 Streptomyces sp. NPDC054841
GCTGCTGACTGGTCACCGGACACCGACCAGTTCGTCGAACTCGACGGCGAAGCACTCGTCGTCGGTCAGGGCGTCGTCGATGTCGATGTCGATGTCGTCGAAGTCCTCGTCGTCGTCGAGTCCTTCGTGATCGTCGAACCCGTCGTACACGTCGTACGCGCCGTACCCGCCGTACCCGCCGGACTCCTCGTACGCCGCGATGGCGGCGTCGTCGGATTCTGCCTCGTCCCGCTCCGCACCCACCAGCAGGCCCAGCAGGCGGCCCGCCCGCTCGTCACCGGCCGTCGGCTCCTCCTCCGACTCCGCGTCGGTCGTCCACTCCGCCTCGGCCTCTTGAGCCAGTGCGCCGAGCAGCCTGGCGAACGTGTGGGCAGCCACCGGCACCTGCAGGCGCCCCACGGGAATCAAGGCGTTGTGGCCTCCGCTCAGTGCGGCCAGCGCCCGGGCCACCTCAGGACGCTGCAGCAACGCCGTCAGCGCGGCCGAAGCCGGGCCGCCGCTACCTGCGGCCGGACCGGCCGTCCCGAGCAGCCCCGAGGCCGGCGCGCCGGGCCCGGCCGGTGAGCCGGCCGTGCTGATCGCGCCACCGACCACGCCGCCGCTGCCACGGCCAACGTGGCCGCCGTATCGCTGGAGTGCCGACCCGGCCGCACCGACCAGCGCCCCGCCCAGCGCGCCGAACGGGCCCAGCGCACTGCCGGCGGCGGCGCCCCGAAGTGCGCCCGGACCGACGGCCCTGGCGAACGTGCCCGCGGGCTCTGCCACCTTCGCCAGCGCATTGCCGAGGCCGTCGAAGAACTCCTCGTACTCCGCGGGGGTGATGTTCTCAGCGCTCGCCTCTGCGAAGGCCTCTTCCAGTTCACCGTCGGAGAAGCCGGCATACCGGGAGTCCAGCACCTCACGCAGATGTGGGTAGTAGGTACCTGCGTAGCACTCCGGCATCTCCGTGACCTCCGTTGTGACGGCGTGGTGCTGCGTCCTCAGCGAATCACGGGGTCAGGGCCGGCACCATCTGAGGCGCCCGAACAGGTGCCCGCCGCATATTCCGGCACGAAAGCGCCCTGGTTGAGCGTCCAACCACTGCGTGACCAGCCGCGACTTCGGACACACCGGTCACGGCGTCACGGCGTCACGGCACTAGCGTCGTCGGTCCTGATCGAGCACGTCCTTCGCCGCGAGCCGGCCGTCGTCGAAGCACAGCCGGTAGACCGGGAGCAGGGCGTAGTCGGTCGTCCGGTAGTACACGCACTCGTCCATCCCCGGCGGCTCGGGCTCCGAGCCGTCGGGCCGTCCGTCCAGCGCGTAAGGGGGCAGCCGGGTGGTGACGTCCGTGCGGCTGTCGCCGATGCGCAGGGCGTCGTAGTCGGTGCGGTTCAGGGACGAATGGGTCTGGGTGTACAGGGCGAAGCCGCCCATCAGCACCGTCAGGGCGACGAGCAGCGCCGCCGGGATCCAGATCGCCTGGGCCAGACCGCGGCGCACCCGCCCTCGTGCGAGGCTCAGTTCGCGCGCGGACGTGGGTGCCTCGGGGGCGGCCGGGACGGGTGCGCCGGCGCCGCTCAGCGGCAGAGACGCCGTCACCGCGAAGCCGCCGTCCGCCACCGGACCGTGCCGCAGGGTCCCGCCCGCGAGCCGCACGCGCTCATCGAGCCCGACGAGCCCCGTCCCGCCGGGGGCAGAGCTCGTCGATGCTCCTTCGGGGCCGGGGTCTGTCCTTCGGATCCTGCCGGGCCCGTTGGCGACCGAGACCGTCACGGTCTGTCCGTCTCGGCCGAGCACCACTCGCACGGAAGCGCCCGGGGCGTGCTTGGCGGCATTGGTCAGTCCTTCCTGCACGACACGGTGCACGGCCCGCCCCACCATGTCCGGCACGTCCACGGCAGGCAGGTCGTCCCCGGTCAGTTCCACCGCCATCCCCGAGGCCCGCGCCCGTTCCACCACGTCCCGGGCCGTCTCGCCGGCCGGAGCCATCCGCGCGGTCTCGTCGTCGGTGCGCAGGACGCCGATGATGTCCCGCAGCCGCCCGGTCGCCTCCGCCGCGGCCCGGCGGAGCTCGCCGGCGGCCGCCTGCTGGGCGGGACCCAGCTCGCGGTCCACCTCCAGGGCCGCCGCCCGTACCGCGATCAGCGCCAGATCGTGCCCCAGAGAGTCGTGCATGTCCCCGGCGATACGGGAACGTTCGCGCAGGCGCTCCCGGTCGGCGACCGCGCGCTGTTCCCGTTCCATGCGGTCTGCCAGTTCCCAGCCCGCGCCGACGAGCTGCGCGTACTGCCGTACGTACCGCCCGAACAGCCAGGGCGCCACGACCGCGAGCGCCAGTGTGAGGAGCAGCGTGAACCACTCCCACGGGGTCCTCCCCACGAGCAGCGTCAGGGGGAGACCGGCCGCCGCCACGGCCCCGAACGTCCACAGCGCGGACCGTGTGTGCTCGGTGCGCCGCCCGGTCAGATAGCCGAACGCGACCAGCGCGAGGCTGTACGACGACGTGAACAGCTCCACCGACGCCGCCAGACTCAGTGCCACGACGATCGCCAGAGCGAGCAGCGGCCGGGCCCGGCACACGGCGACGCACACCCCGAGCACCGCGACACCCGCGCCCACCCACCACCACGAACCGCCGTCGTTCGGGTCGCCCTTCAGCAGCACGGGCACGCTCAGCAGGCCCCACAGGGCCAGGTCGACGACGTACGCACGGGTCCGGTCTCTGCGCATGTCCCCACTGTGCCGGACGCCCGGGGGCCCGGGCCTCCGACGAAAGTAGGGGGTGGTCAGCGGCCGGCCGGGGCGTCGCCCTCGTCGCCCTCGTCGACCAGGCCCGCCTCGTACGCCAGGATCGCCAGTTGCACCCGGTTCCGCAGACCCAGCCGCGCCAGCACGGCACTGACATGTGCCTTCACCGTGCCCTCGACGACGTGCAACCGCCCGGCGATCTCCCCGTTCGACAGTCCGGAGCCGACCAGTGCGACCACCGCGCGCTCACGGGGCGTCAGCGGCTCCAGCCGGGCCCGGGCATCGGCGGCCTTCGACAGCCGGCCCGTGCCGACATGGGCGATCACGCGGCGTGCGATCTCCGGGGAGAGGAAGGCCGCGCCCTCCGCCACCGCCCGGATCCCCGCGATCAGCTCCCGCGGATCGCCGGACTTGAGCAGGAACCCGCTCACTCCCGAGCCGAGCGCTCGCGCGATGTACTCGTCCTCGGAGAACGTCGTCAGCATCACCAGCGCGGTATCCGGCACGGTGCGCCGCAACTCCTCGGCGGCCTGCAGCCCGTCCAGGCGAGGCATCCGGATGTCGAGCAGTGCCACGTCGGGCCGGTGCTTCAGGGCGAGTTCGACTGCGTCGTGCCCGTGACCGGCCTCGGCGACGACCTCGATACCGGGGTCGGCGGCCAGGATGGCCTTCACACCCGCGCGGACCATCGCCTCGTCGTCGGCCAGCAGCACTCTGATCATGTCGTCACGATACGTGGAAC
>NZ_JBSGZO010000686.1:0-3460 GCF_053611045.1 Streptomyces sp. NPDC054841
GTCATCACCCGCGGCGGCGGCAACGTCCAGCTCTACATCGGCGACGGCAAGGTCATCCACGCCCCCCGCACCGGCCGCACCATCAACGTCGCACCACTCACCGACCACTCCGACGTCGTCAGCTACCGGCACATCACCCGCTGATCGCGGAGAGGACCACGATGAAAGTCACCGTGGAATTTTCCGGTCAGAGCGTATCGGGGGGCAAGGTGGAGCGCCCGGAGCGAAGCGAGGATGTACGACCTTGCGGCCCGGCAAGGGCGGAGGCCCTAAGATCGAGGATCACCGCTGGTCCGCTCACGAAGTCCCGTGCGGCAGGCGCCGCCGTCGGCCGAGGCCCACCCGCCGAAGTCGACAGCCCCGGCACCCAGGCCAGCGGATACGGTACGTACGTGCAGATCAACGGGGTGCAAGAACAACCGGGGACCGCGCTGCTACTGGCGGCCGCGCCCACCGGCAAGGGCAAACTGACCGACGCGAGCAGCGTCATTCCCGTGCTCGCCGCCGTACCGCCGGCCGCGCTCGCGGGCACCGCGGCCGCCACGCTCATCGAACTGGCGGACCCCGTCGACCCGCAGGCCGTCCTCACCCGCCTCCGGGGAGCCGCCGCCACCGAGGGCCCGCTCACCGTCGTGCTCGTCGGCCAGCTGCAGCTCGACCGCCGTCAGCAGGGCGTGCACCTGGCGCTCGCCCGAACCACGCCCTCGACGATCCGGTACACAGCCCTCCCGTGGGCCTGGCTCGTCGGCGAGCTGCAGCAGCGCCGCCCATACACGACCACCCTCTACGTGGACTTGGTGGCCGACGCCGAGGTCTGGCAGCTGCTCGACGAGGAGCCGCTCCCCTTCCCTGGCGGAGCCCGTACGTACGGCGTCATAGCCCCGCCGCCCGGCCGCCGGCTGATCGCTCACCCCGCCTACACCCACGCCCTGGCCCAGATCCTGCGCACCGGCCAGCGCTCCGCCCCCGACCAGCTGCACCACGAGGCCCTCCGCCGCGCCGCGACCGTCGAGGGCGCGCTCGTCCTCGGCCCCGAGCGACCTGCGGCCGCCGTGAACACCCAGCTCCCGCCCGCGAGTCCGGCCGCCGTACCCCCGGCGCCCATCCCGGCCCCGGCCCAGCCACAGACCCCAGCGGTGCAGACGCCCGCGCCGCCCGCCAGCCCCGCCGCCCCGTTCCGGCTCCCGCCGCCGCCCGTGACCTCCCAGGCCCCGCCGCCCGCCGCACTGGTCCAGCTTCCGCCTCCGCTGCCGAGGACTCAGCGCACCGTCTCGCCGGTCTACCAGCCCAGCGACGCCGTGGTGCCCGTCGAGGAGGACCCGCACGGCCGGATCGCCGCCTTATCCCAGGCCGGCCGCCACCAGGAGGCCGCCGCGATCGCGGCCGCCGCCGAGCAGCGCGCCGTGCACACCTTCGGGGCGGACACGTTCGCCGCCGTCCACTGGGTCGAGGTCCACGCCCATCTCGCCTCGGTCGCCCAGGACCCGGGCCAGTCCTGTGTGTTGTGGCTCCAGGCCGCCCAGACCCGGCTCGACTTACTGCAGCAGGCCCCCGACGCACATGACGTCGAGAGCGCCGTCGACCGCGCCCACCACCAGTGGGACCGCATCCGCGACGCCGCCCACGCCCGCCAGCTGGCCCCGCAGCTCGTCGCCCTGCGCCGCCGCGTTCCCGGTCGTCAACGCGCCGCCCTCGACGCCATCCACAAGAAGCTGGAGCGGCTTAACAGCCTGCCCATGCGCTGACCGAACGGCCCTGAGCTGCATTCCGCCTGACGAGATGTCGCCGACTTTTCGCGCCCGACAGACGGGAATCTGTGAAGCGACACGCGTTTGATGTTGATCCAAGTCCACCACTGCACCACCTAGCGGGGCTGGCGGCATCGCCGGTCAGCCGGCCAGTCTTCTCGGCTTGGACGCGGCGCAGGGCGGCGGCCTCCGTCGCCGCTGTCTGGAGGCGACGCTGGACGCGGGCGCCCTCAATCGGGGCCGGCGCAGCCGCCGTTTCGGGGACGGCGCGGCGGCTGAGCTCGCGCATCACCCTGATCTGCCGCTCGACCGCTTCCACGATGACCAAGTCCACCCGCTGCGCGATCCCCGGTTCTCCCAGTACGTCCAGCCCACCGCAGCAGACCGACCACCTCGACTACGCACTGCGCGGCTTCCTCGGCTGCTGCCTTCTTCGCCGTTGTCTTCTTCGCGGCCGTCTTCTTCCCGGTGGCCTTGGCCGCGGTCTTCTTCGCGGCCTTCTTCGCGGTCCGCTTCTTCGGCATCTCGGCCTTCGGGGAGGATCGGTCCGGGTTTTGGCGGGAGCGGTCAGTCTGCGCTGAGCTGGTTCGGAACGCGGCCGGAGGCGCGGAGTTCCTGTAGGTCGGGGATGTGGTTGTAGAGGGTGCCGGGGCTGACGCCGAGGAGCTTGGCGATCGAGGTGATCGAGTTCTCGGGGTTGGGGAGCAGGTCGCGGGCGGCGCGGATGATCTCGGGGGTGGCGACGGTGGGTCGGCCACCGACACGGCCGCGGGCGCGTGCGGCGTCCAGGCCTTCGCGGGTGCCGGAGACGATGAGCTCGCGGATGAACTCGGCGAGGGCGGCGAAGACGTGGAAGGCGAGACGGCCGCCGGGGGTGGTGGTGTCCAGGCGTTCGTGCAGAGAGCAGAAGCCGATCTCGCGGCGGCGGAGTTCGCCGACCATGTTGACCAGGTCCTTGAGGGACCGGCCGTAGCGGTCGAGCGCGGGGACGAGGCGGCATGCGCATGGCGGTGGCGGGTGAGGGGGTGCTGGCCCTTCTTCGCGCTGGTGGTTGTCTGAAATTGGTCCTGCAGTGATCGTCATGGCGAGAGGTGAGTGCCCCCGGTCAGTAGGCCAGTGCGGGCATGTGGTCGGGGTGGTGGGCGGCGACGTCGTGGGCGGCTTGGACGAAGGCGGCGACGGCTGCGGATCGCGAGGTCTCCGGCCAGGCGACCATCACCACGCTGGGGCTGAGGCCGGTGACCGGCCGGTATGCGATGTCCGGGCGCTGGTGCCGCTTGGTGGTGGAGAGTGACAGGAACGCCACCGCCTGGCCCAGCGCGACCACCTCCAGGAGTTGCTCGACGCTGGCCACGAGCGGCCCCTCAGGAGTGTCGGCCGGCGCCAAGCCTGTGTGGCCATCGCCTGCTTCTGCGCCGTCGTATCCGGTGTAGTAGGCGGTGGTGGAGGGGGCGGCCCCTTTCCAGCGTGGGATCGGTTCGCCCTTGAGGTCGGTCAGCCGCAGTCGCCGGCGTCCGGCCAGGCGGTGCGCGGCGGGGAGGACGGCCAGTCGCGGCTCGACCACGAGTGTCTGGGAATCCAGCCCTTGACCGTCGAACGGGCTGCGCAGCAGCGCTACGTCGGCACGGCCGTCCCGCAGCATGGCGATCGGCTCTCCGCTGCCGCCGACGACGACTTCAGGCGGCGGCAGATGCGAACCCGTTCTCCGGTAG
>NZ_JBSGZO010000687.1:0-3456 GCF_053611045.1 Streptomyces sp. NPDC054841
AGTTTGCCCATCTGCCGGCCGTGCAGGTCCTCCGGCAGCTGCGACTTCTCCGGCTCGAGCAGATTGAGCGTGAAGAACACGATCACGTTCCTGCCCTCCCTCACCGCCGTGAAATGCACGGGCATCCGCGTCCCCTGGGCCGTTCCGGTCATCGCCCAGGCGACCGACTCGTCGCCGCCCTCCGGTGCCTTCTCGCTCTTCACTTCGACGTACTTGATGGTGGACCCGTCGGCGTTCCCGGACGTCGAGAAGCCGCCGCCGCATGCGTCGAGGGCCTTGCGGACGCCCGCGAGCGTCTGCTGGGCGCCGTCCCCCTCGTAGGAGAAGAGACTCACGGTCACGGTGAGGCCCGGTGTGCCGCTCGACAGGAAGGAACGGTTCGCCCAGTCGGCGGCCTCGGGCGTGCGGGCGGTACCGGCCGCGGTCATGTCGGCGAGGGCTCGGCAGTCTTCGCGGTCGGCCTTGGGACGCCGGCTCGGCGGGCTGTTCTCCTGGGCCTGGTACGACGGGACTTCGGCCTGGGTGACCAATGCCGTCCGCAGCGCGTCGGCGCGCAGGACGACCGAGCCGGCGCCGCCCTTGTGTCCATCGGGCGCGGGCATGCCCGACGCACCGGAAGGCCCCGGGGAGCCCGGCTTCCCGGGAGAGCCGGTGCAGCCGGTCAGGAGTGCGGCGGCCACGGCGCCGGCGAGCGCGAGCGCGCCGCTGCGCCGGAGGGCCGGAAGAGTCATGAGTGGCATGGGAATCCTGTCGGTTCGGTACGGCGGCGGGCGGCTCGCGGCTCCCGGCGTCACAGGCGTCCGTACCATCAAGCGCACCCAGCCGCCCGCGGATCACGGGTGGCGTGGAAAGTGTGTCGCGGATCACGGCGTGTCGCCGGGAGGGCCCTGCGTGGTTCGGCCGTGTCGGGACTGGCCTGCACTGGGGGTTCGCCCGGGGGCCGCACGCGCTTCACCGGACCCGTCTCACCACGCGCAGCAGGTACTCCTTGCGGTCGAGCGGGTTGAGGTCCGTACGCGGCCTGACCGGGACCGTGCCGCTGACCGGCGCGTACCGCTCGAAGACGCGGTCAAGGACGCCCTCACCGCGCGTCAGCCCCGGCACCTGCTGTTCCAGGGCGTGCACCCGGTCCGCCGGAATCTCACCCTCCAGCGCGCACGACGATTGTCCCGGCACTCCAGCAGACGGCCGGCCGGGCACGCAACCGAATTCGGGCCAGGGCCTGGCCGGTGGATCAGGCCCTAACCCACCGGGACCACCGGTTCTCCCGCCCGCAGGACGCCGATCATCCGGGTGACCGTCTCGGCCATCGCCCGCCGCCCGACCGAGAGGTAGCTGCGGGAGTCCACCGCGTCGGCGTTGGCGGCCAGGTACTCACGGATGGCGCCGGTCATCGCGAGGTTCAGCGCCGTCCCGATGTTGACCTTCGCGATCCCTCCCGTCACGGCCGCGGACAGCTCTCCGTCGGGCACACCCGAGGAACCGTGCAGCACCAGCGGCACCTCCAGGGTCCCGGACAGCCGTGCCAGCAGCCCGTGGTCGAGCGCGGCCGTGCGGGACGTCATGGCGTGCGAGCTGCCGATCGCGACGGCGAGGGCGTCCACACCGGACGCCGCCACGAACTCCCGTGCCTCGTCCGGGTCGGTGCGGGCACCCGGAGCGTGGGCGTCCAGCGGCGGAGCGCCGTCCTTGCCGCCGACCTCGCCCAGTTCGGCCTCGATCCAGAGGCCGTTGGCATGTGCCCAGTCGGCCGCGGTGCGGGTCGCGGCGAGATTCTCCTCGTAGGGCAGGTGTGCCGCGTCGTACATCACGGAGCTGAACCCGGCGTCGGCGGCCTGCCGCAGCAGCTGCCCGCTCTTGACGTGGTCGAGGTGGAGGGCGACGGGTACGGCGGCCCCCTGGGCCGCCTCGGCGGCGGCCCGTGCCAGCGGGCGGACCCGCCCGTAGCGGAACTTCACCGCGTTCTCACTGATCTGCAGGACGACCGGGGAGCCGGCGGCCTCCGCCCCTGCGACGACGGCTTCGGCGTGCTCCAGCGTGATGATGTTGAACGCGGCCACGGCGCGGCCTTCCGCGGCGGCCTCGGCGACCAGGGTCGCGGTATCGGTGAGCGGCATCGGTCAGGCTCCGGCGAGGATGACGGACCGGGCGAGGTGACGCGGGCGGTCCGGGTCCATGCCGCGTGCCTCGGCGACGGCGACGGCGAGGCGCTGCGCCCGCACCAGCTCGGCCAGCGGATCGAGGCCGCCTGCCACCCACATCCCGCCGGTGGCGTGCACCTCGTCGGCCAGGCCTGACGGTGCGTCACCGATCATCCAGGTGGCCGTGCCCCGTGTCGTGATGCTGATCGGCCCGTGCCGGTACTCCATCGCGGGGTACGCCTCGGTCCAGGACGTGGACGCCTCCCGCATCTTGAGTGCCGCCTCGTTGGCGAGTCCCACCGTCCAGCCGCGGCCGAGGAAGGTGAACTGGGAGCAGCCGGTCAGCCATTCGGGGAGCGGCTCGGCCAGCGCGTCGCGGACGTCGTCCACGACGGCGTCGGTGTGCAGTCCGAGGTGCGCGCGCAGCAGGGTGAGGGCGGAGGTGGCGAACCGCGTCTGGACCACGGACCGTTCGTCGGCGAAGTCGAGGACGACGACCTCGTCGGCGGCGGTCATCACGGGCGTGGCGGGGTCGGCGGTGATGGCGGTGGTACGGGTGCGGCCGCGCAGCCGCGCGAGGAGTTCGAGCACCTCGGTGGTGGTGCCGGAGCGGGTGAGCGCGACGACCCGGTCGTAGCGGCGGCCGTCCGGGAACTCGGAGGCCGCGAACGCATCCGACTCGCCCTGCCCCGCGCCTTCGCGCAGTGCGGCCGCCGCCTGACTCATGAAGAGGGAGGTCCCGCAGCCGACGAACGCCACCCGCTCGCCCGCCGCCGGAAGCACTCCGACCTGGCCCGCGGCGAGTTCCGCGGCCCGTTCCCAACACTCCGGCTGGCTCGCCAGCTCGTTCGCGACATGACTCATGTCCATCCTCACCCTTCGACTGGATGCGTGTTTCTGCAAGATAGCGCTTGGTTTCAATCATCTTCAAGCATTGCGAGGGCGCGGTGTGCGCTAAGGTCGCCTTCGAACATTCGATGAAGGGAGCTGCGGATGTCCCGCGACGCCCGCTGGAAGGCGCTGCTCGAGCTGCTGGTCGAGCAGGGCCGGCTGGACGTCGAGGAGGCCGCGGCGGCACTGGACGTCTCGGCCGCGACCATCCGGCGCGATTTCGACCAGCTCGCCGAGCAGCAGATGCTCGTACGCACCCGCGGTGGTGCGGTCGTGCACGGCGTCTCGTACGAGCTGCCGCTGCGCTACAAGACGTCCCGGCGCGCGGCGGAGAAGCGGCGCATCAGCGCGGCGGTCGCCGGGCTCATCTCGCCCGGCGAGGCGGTCGGCTTCACCGGTGGCACCACGACGACCGAGGTCGCCC
>NZ_JBSGZO010000688.1:0-3447 GCF_053611045.1 Streptomyces sp. NPDC054841
CTGCCCTCGCGCCCCTCCAGGCTCGGGTCCTCGCCCAAAGCAGCGATCCCAGCAGCAAGATCAAGACGACGTGTTAATGATCTGCAAGCCCTTAGTCGCGGGGGAACTCGTCGGTGGAGAGGGTGAGACCGACAGGCGTGTTGGTGAGGTCGACGTCCGCGCCGAAGGCAACGGTCATCTCGACCACGTAGTCGCCGTCCTTGGGTTGGGTGTAGACGTGGCACTTGCCGACATAGGGGTCGGCGATGAGATAGACGGGAACCTCAGCGGTGGCGTAGGCGGTCTTCTTGGGGCCGTAGTCGTTGGCCCCGACGCCCTTGGAGATCACCTCGGCGATGAATTCGACATCCTGGTGACGCCAGAGGCCCTTGTGGTCCTTCTCCGCGCCTTCTCGGAGCTTCGCCACATCCGGGCAGAACCCGTTCAGGTGCCCGGGGAAGTCGATGCGCACATCCGACTTGACCTTCACGCCCATGCCGAACCTGTCCTCCAGAGCCCGGACGATCCTGCGGATGATCTCCCAGTGCATGTCCTGCTGCGGCGACATGTAGACGGCCCCCTCGACGATCTCGACCTTGTATCCCTCGGGGGCGGGCATCCGCTCGAGCCTCTCGAACAGGTCGTCCAGGGTGCGCTCGTTGTCGCTCTCGGCCATGTCGATCCTGTCGGTCTCTACGACGGTCATCCTGGCGCTCCTCCCCGGCTGCCGCGTGGTCGCCTGCAGCCGCGCCCTTCAACGACAGGTACGACCATGGCGACACGCCCGTGGCGAAAACTGGTCGAATATGCCTGAGTCACGAGTGGGTGCGGTCCTCGGGAACCTTCGGGTGCAGGCCATGAAGAGGGCCGGCGGTGGCTGCGGTCACGCGCCGCGGCGCTGCTGCTGGACGGCCTTCATGAGGTCCTCGATGGCGGACTGGGTGTCGCGGTCACGCCCGTCGTCGATCGCTTCGAGAGCGGCGGCCGCGGCCTCACGAATGTGGTGGGGAAGCCCGTCGGCGGCCGTGAGGTGGTAGGCGGCCTTACGGCGCGCCGCGCGCTCAGCGGGGTCTACCGCGCCGGGGCCGGACAGCGGAAAGACGGAGGTCCTGTACGCGGATATCTCCAGCACCACCATGTCCGCGATCCCGTCGGCGTACCCGAGCGCGGCGGCCTTCCCTTGCCCTTCCCGAATGGTTGCGATCATTTGACGGCGGGACAGGGCCATGCCCAGGGCGCCGCCGCCTCCCAGGGCAAGGGCGCAGGCGACGGCGAGGAACGGCCCGTCCCAGGCGAAGCCGGTGAGTGCTCCGAGGACCGCGAGCGCGACGGTCCATGCAGCCGCTGTCCGGGAGCTGATCTGCTCGGGTGTGGTGTCCATGGTGGGAGTGTCCCAGCCGGTACCAACAGCCCGGCCGCCGGGCTCAGGCAGCCCCGGGCGAAGAGCGCCTGTTCAGTCGATGACGGCGGTGGCTTCGATCTCGACCAGATGGTCGGGTACGTCCAGTGCCGCAACGCCCAGCAGCGAGGCAGGGGGTGTCGCGGTGACTCCCAGCTTCGCAGCCGCCCGACCGAGCCCCTCCATGAGCAGGGGCATCTTGTCGGGGGTCCAGTCGACGACGTAGACGGTCAGTTTCGCCACGTCGTCGAAGGAGGCACCGACCTCGGCCAGGGCGGTGCCGATGTTGAGGTAGCACTGCTCGACCTGAGCGGCGAGGTCGCCTTCGCCGACCGTGGCACCGTCGACGTCCCAGGCGACCTGCCCGGCGATGAAGACCAGCTTCGACCCGGTCGCGATCGACACCTGCCGGTAGGCGTCGATTTTCGGCAATCCATTGGGGTTTACCAGGGTGATGGCCATGCTGCCTGCCTCCGTTGCTATGAGAGCCGCTCTCTTGCGGTTACTAGGAAACCGTAGGAGAGTGTGCGCTGACATGGAAGAACGCACTTTTCGGTGACTGGGGAACCTGATGGTGACCAAGCAGTTCAGCGGCTCGCCCGAGGATGCGGACCTGAGGCGTGCGGACTCTCTGGCGCGGGAGATCTTCTCGGACGTCGCCAACAAGTGGGCGCTCCTGATCATCGAGTCTCTCGGTGAACGCACCCTGCGCTTCAGCGAGTTGCGGAACGAGATCGAGGGCGTCAGCCACAAGATGCTCACCCAGAACCTGCGCATGCTGGAGCGCAACGGTCTGATCGAGCGGACGGTGCACCCCGTCGTGCCACCCCGGGTCGAGTACACCCTCACCGAGCCGGGCCGGGCCCTGCGGGTGACGATCGACGGACTGTGCGACTGGACCCACCGGTACCTCGGTCACATCGAGGCGTCCCGCCACCGCTTCGGCGCCTGACGGGTCGGGGACTCGCTTGCCGCGCAGCCGGCAGGAGCAACCCTTCCGGGTGTGCGGCGGTCCTTCCAGGCGTCGTGCTCGGAGGGCAACCTCTGTCGATTCGTACTGGTAAACCGACTGGAAGGGGCGCATTCCATGGCGCTCGATCCCAATTTCTGCCTGGACGTTCCGGAGGGTTTCGACGACTCGGACGCCGAGACCGGGGTGCACCCCATCGCCAGGAAGCTGTTCCCCGCCACAACTGCCGCGGATGCCTTCAAGAAAGCCCATGAGTGGGTGCGGGAACAAAGAATCCGCATGGTGGACGTGTCGTGGGATTTCTTCCACGACGAGGACCAGCCCTACTGCCTGAGCATCTATTTCATCTTCGAGCTGGATCCCGAAGACACCTGACTACGGCTTGCCTGCACTCCATGGGAACTGACGCATCCGCAGCGACCGTGCCGGAGATCTGGAGACTGCCGTTCGAGCTGGCCTGGGAAGCGTTCCGTGCGGGCAGCCGTCCTGTGGGAACCGTCCTGGTCGATGCCGCAGACCGCGTCGTCGCGAGGGGACGCAACCGCAGCCAGGAGGCAACTGCCCCGCCCGGACAGCTCGGGGGCGCAGCCATCGCGCACGCCGAGATCAACGTTCTCGCTCAACTGCCGTCACAACACCGGTACGAGGATCACCGGCTCTGCACCACCCTCGAACCATGCCTGCTGTGCAGCAGCGCCCTCATCCACGCCCACGTCGGCACGGTCGTGTACGCCGCCCCCGACGGCCTGTGGCGCGGCATCGAGAACGTTCCGCAGGTCGGCGGCCTCATCGCGCGGCGCTGGGCACGCCGCGAGGGCCCCGTGGAAGGGCCCCTCGCCGTCTTCGGCGCAATGCTCATGGATGCCTGGGCTCTTCACCACGCCCCGCCCGCGGACGAACATCCCGTAGACCCCTGCCTCGCCAGGGCGAGACGCTGCCTCCAGACGCAAGGCTTCCTCGACGCACCGGACGTGCACGTGGCCTATCGGCTGGCATGGCCACACCTGGTGACGCAGCCCGCCAATCCCTGGGGCACAGCCGGTCCAGGCGACCCCCATAGCCCGACTGGATGACCGACAGGGCTCGGGCCCGTCATCCC
>NZ_JBSGZO010000689.1:0-3442 GCF_053611045.1 Streptomyces sp. NPDC054841
GCCCGGAGGTCTCTCCGGGTCTCCCCGCCCCGAGTCCGCCTGTCGTCCGGTCGGTGCTGTCCGGGCTGCAGGCGGGCTGGGGGCGTCGGAAAGTTGCTTTTTCCGTGCCCCCCTGATTCCCGTTCGCCACCCCCACGAAGGATGAGATTTGATGGCCTCAAAGGACCAGGGCCCGGTGACGTGCCCCGGCCCGGGCTGTTCCAACAGGGTGGAGCAGAAGCCCGGTTCGGGACGACGGCGCCTGTACTGCAGCGACAAATGCGGAGTGAAGGTCCGCAAGTCGAGCCCAGCACCCTGTGCGCCCGGACGCGCGAAGCGGTCAGCGAAGACGACATCACCGGGCTGCTGGCCGGCACCCGCGTCACCGACTGGACCACCGTCAAGGACTTGGTCACCGCGCTGAACGGACAACCAGACACCATCCGGCCTTTATGGCAAGCAGCCCACCCACCGGAATCTCCCGGACCCCACACCACTGCTCTCGCTCCCAACACCCATCTGACTCCCATCAGGGCGGATGCCTTCGGATGACACCCTCGCTCACCCCGACAAAGAGTTCGCCCGACCCGTACTCCTCACCCGCGCTCGACATGGCCGGGCCCTGCGCCGCCCCGGCCGACGGGATCCCGATGATGCTTCTTCCCGTTCCTCTGGAAGCGTTTCTCACCGTCCACACCGATCTGTATCTCTCCTACGCCCAGGCTCACCTCCCCCCGCGCGCGGCGCGGGCTGCCGTGCGGACCTCGTGCGGCCTGCTAGCCGAGCACTGGCCGTACATCGTCGCCCAACTCCGCCCAGCCACGGCCGCGTGGGAACAGCTCGTCGCCTGTACCGGCAGCCGCCCCTACCCCCGCCCCGTCCCTGCGGACACCCCGCTGCACTACGACGCGCTCGTCCTCCACCGCCTCGGGCACAGCATTGAGGCAATCGCCTCGGTCACCGGCAGCGACACCAGCAAGATCCGTTACCTCGTCACCACTCACCACTCACCGCGCCCCGGCAACGCCATTCCTCCCCTGGGCGTAGTGATTGTCCTGCAGCGGGCGCCGGCACTAGTGCGGGCTGGCCGTCTCTCCCGGCCTCCCCGCGGGAGGGCCGACGCCTGCGTGCCCACCGACCGAGGGCGTCTTACGCTGGAGCGACGGCAATCCAGGGGGGCCTGGAGGTACGTCATGCCCCGCCCAGTCTGGTCCGGCGCCATCAGCTTTGGCCTCGTGACCATTCCCGTGAAACTCCTGCCTGCGACCGAGGACCGCAGTGTGCGGTTCCGGCAGGTTCATCTCGCCGACATGGGCCCGATCCGCAACAAGAAGATCTGCGAGCTCGAAGGCGCGGAGGTCAGCACCGCGGAGATCAGCAAGGGCTATGAGCTCCCGGGCGGCGACACCATCCAGATCACCGACGCGGAGCTGGATGCGCTTCCCCTGCCGACCGCGAAGGCGATCGAGATCGAGGCCTTCGTGCCGGCCGAGAGCATCGACCCGATCCGCGTCGGCGCAGGCTACTACCTCCAGGCCGACGGACCGGTCGCCGCCAAGCCCTACGTCCTGCTCCGCAAAGCCCTGGAGCGGAGCTCCCAGGTGGCCGTCGCGAAACTGGCCTTCCACGGCCGTGAGCGGCTCGGCCTGCTCCGCGTCGTCGAGGAGGCCATCTTGATCCACATGATGCGCTGGCCCGACGAGATCCGGGACCCCACCGAGCTGGCGCCGCAGGCGACCGAGCTGGACGAGCAGGAGCTCGAGGGCGCACTCGCGCTCATGGACACGATGAGCAGCGACGGCATGCCCGACCTCCACGACGAGTACCGCGAGTCACTGGAAGCCGTGATCGCCGCCAAGAGCGAAGGACACGCACCCCCAGAACTACCGGAGCGAGAAGAGCCGGCCAGCCAGGTCGTCGATCTCATGGCCGCCCTCAACGCCTCGGTCGAGCAGGCCAAGGAGCGCCGCGGCGAGCCGGCGACCGTGCACGAGATGCCGAAGAAGAAGACCACGGCCAAGAAGACCACCGGGAAGAAGACGGCCGCCAAGAAGACAACGGCGAAGAAGGCCGCAGCCAGGAAGCCGCGCAGTGCGTAGGTGTGACTGAGCGCGCGAGTTGGCCTGTGAGCGGTTGAGTTGGCCCGGCTGAGCGTTCTGTATGGCTCGGCGGAATGCACAGGTCGAGGGCGTGGTGGCCGTCCGCGACAAACCGGCGTCAGCTCAGTCTGATCAGGCCCTCTCATGGAGCGGTGAAGAGCCCAGGTCAGCGGTCTTGGTGAGCGTTCCAGTTGGCTGCAACGGGCCAGCTCGGGGGCTCAGGCAGTGGGCCCGCGCCCCGGTGTCGTTGGCGGCACGTACGGTCTGCGCGTGACTGATCAGTGGTGGGTGGGCATACGTCAGCGGGTCGAGGCGGCGGGTGCAGGGCCTGCGGGCAGCAAGGTGTTCGGGGCATTGGGGCACAAGTGGGTCTTGGAAGAGCCGCTCGCCCAGGTCGAGCTTGCCGAACTCGAAGCTCAGATAGGAGTGCGACTGCCGAAGGAGTACCGGACCTTCCTGCTCCACGTCGGCGCGGGCGGCGCCGGCCCCGCGTACGGCCTCTTCCCGGTTCGACGCGTGCAAGGCCGCTGGCGCTGGGAAGGTGACGGCGCGGACATGACCGACCTGTCCAGGCTTGCCGAGCGGTTTCCCGACCAGGGACCCGACCCGAAGCTGCTCGACGACCTTCTTGCTCAACGTCCCGAGGAAGAGGACTTCGACGCGATCGAAGACTTCGACGACGCCATCGAGGCGTGGGATGAGCGGTGGGAGGCTGTCATGTTCGCCCCGGAGCGCACCGCCGGCGCCGTTGCGATCTCCCACCTTGGCTGCGCCCAGAGGGAGTGGCTGATCATCAGTGGCAGCCACCGCGGCACGATCTGGTCCGACTGCCGGGTGGACGACGTCGACCTCGCCCCGCTCCTCGATGACGCCGGTACGCCGGTGACATTCGCCCGCTGGTACACCGACTGGCTGGAGAAAGCCGAGCGCACGGCGCTGTCGGCACCGTAGGCCCGTCGCACGGCGCTGCTGAGCGGTGTAGTTGGCCAAACAGGCCAAGTGGGACCCCGACCACAACTGAGGCGACCGCTTCTGACCACGGGGCAGCGCCAAGTGCTGCGGGAAGATCCGAGCGCGGCCCGTCAGCGACGCCGACGGGAGTTGAGCCGGGCGGCCTGGCGTGTCAGGTGGTCGCGTTCGGCGAGGTTGGATGCCTTTTGGGCCGCCTCGGCGTACAGCCGTGCCGCCGTCGCCAGGTCGCCGTCGCGCTCGTGGAGGTACGCCGCCACCGCGGCGTGGCGGGGCAGTGAGTCGTCCAGCGCCGCGAGCGCCGCCAGGCCGGCGCGCGGTGCGGGGGGGTCGCCGCCCGCCCCCCCGCGGGTGTGCCGGCCCCCCCGGGGGGGTGTGCGGCGCCCGCGCGCGGC
>NZ_JBSGZO010000690.1:0-3439 GCF_053611045.1 Streptomyces sp. NPDC054841
ACGCAAGCCCGGCCACCAGATCCGCGACGCTCTTCCTGCGCCCCGTACTGCATCTCCCGGGGGCCACCCCCCGGACCCCCGGCCGAGAGGCGTCACGCAAGCCCGGCCACCAGATCCGCGACGCTCTTCCTGCGCCCCGTGTAGAACGGGACCTCTTCGCGGACGTGCATACGGGCCTCGGAGGCGCGCAGGTGGCGCATGAGGTCGACGATGCGGTACAGCTCGTCGGCCTCGAAGGCGAGGATCCACTCGTAGTCGCCGAGCGAGAACGAGGCGACCGTGTTCGCGCGCACGTCCGGGTAGCCGCGGGCCATCTTGCCGTGGTCGGCGAGCATCCGGCGGCGGTCCTCGTCGGGGAGCAGGTACCAGTCGTACGAGCGCACGAAGGGGTACACCGAGACGTAGTTCCGCGGCGTCTCGTCGGCGAGGAACGCCGGGATGTGCGCCTTGTTGAACTCGGCGGGGCGGTGCAGCGCCATGTTCGACCAGACCGGCTCCAGCGCGCGGCCCAGGCGGGTGCGGCGGAACAGGTTGTACGCCTCCTGGAGCTGGTCCGCGGTCTCCGCGTGCCACCAGATCATGAGGTCGGCGTCGGCGCGCAGGCCGGACACGTCGTACGTACCGCGAACGGTGACGTCCTTGGCCGCGAGCTGGTCGAACAGCTCCTGGACCTCGTCGGCGTAGCCGGCACGGTCCTGCGGCAGCACGTCGCGCAGCTTGAAGACTGACCACAGGGTGTAGCGGATGACCTCGTTGAGGTCCTTCGCCTTCTTACCGGCGTTCGGGATCTTTTCGGGCGCACTCATACAACTATTCTCGCCCGTCACGGACAGTGCCCTGCACCAGGGGGGCCGTGGCGATGATCTCGTCCGCCGCGCGCTGTCCGCTGCCGATGCACGCGGGGATGCCCACGCCGTCGTACGCCGCCCCGCAGACCCGCAGTCCCGGCAGCTTCGCCACGGCGTCCCGGACCCGCCCGACGCGGGCGAGATGGCCGACGGGGTACTGCGGCAGTCCGCCGATCCAGCGGGTGACCTCGGTCGCGACGGGGCGCGCGGTGAGGCCGGTCGCCTCGCCGAGGTCCTTCAGGGACACCGAGACGAGGTCGGCGTCCTCGCGCTCCAGCTGGTCCTCCTCGCCGAAGCGGCCGACGCTGGTGCGGAGCAGGAAGAGGTCCGGGGCGCTGCGGGCCACCCAGTCCCACTTCTGGGCCGAGAAGGTGGACGCCTTGATCGTGCGGCCGTCGACGGGCGGCACGAGGAAGCCGGAGCCGGCGGGCAGCTGCCCGGCCAGGTCGGCCCGGCGGAACGCGAAGGTGATCAGCGCCATCGACGCGTACTCGACGGCGGCGAGCTCGGCGGCGGCGGCCGGGGACTCGTCGGCGAGCAGCGCGGAGGCGGACCAGGTGGGAGCCGCGAGGATCACCCCGTCGGCGTCGAAGTGACGCCGGTCGGTGCGGATGCGCCACCCCTCGGTGGTACGGGTCAGGCCCAGTACCCGGGCCTCGGTGTGGATCTCCCCGCCGGCGGCGCGGACCGCATTGGCGACCGCGAGCGGGAGGGTGCCGACGCCGCCTTCGATGCCCATGAAGACGGGTCCGGTCTGCTGCTGCTCCGCGGCCCGCCGCTGCACCTCGCGCACCGCGTCCAGCAGCGAGCCGTGGCCGGCCCTGACCGCCTCGAAGAGCGCGGGGACGGCGGCACGCATGGAGATGCGGTAGGCGTCGCCCGCGTACACGCCGCCGAGCAGTGGCTCGACGAGCCGGTCGACGACCTCGCGGCCGAGGCGCTCCGCGACGTACGCGCCGATGGCCACGTCGTCGCCGAGTTCGGCCGGGGGCAGGTCGCGCTCGTGCCCGATCCGGTCGAGACCCTCCGCGGAGAGCAGTCCGGACAGGGCGTCGGGGCTGCCGGGCACCCCCATCACATGGCCCTTGGGCATGGGGCGCAGGGCGTCGCGTGTCCAGACGGAGGCGGTGGCGGTGGCCGGGGGCCGCAGCCGTTCGCCGAGGCCGACGGCCCGCGCGAGGTCGACCGCTTCCGGCCGGCGGGCGAGCATCGACTCGGCGCCCAGGTCGACGGGGCCGCCGGCGATCTCGCCGGTCTGGAGCTTGCCGCCGAGCCGGGTGGTCGCCTCCAGCAGGGTCACGCGTACCCCGGTGGTCAGCAGCCGGTGCGCGGCCGCGAGGCCCGCGATACCACCGCCGATGACGACGACATGGCCGGTACGGGCGGCCGGGCGCTCTGAGATGGACAGCATGCCTCCACTCTCTCAAACGCCCGTCGGTGTCCCGTAACGAGTCCTGACCGTGACCCCTTCGGAACCGGAATACGGCAACCCGCGTACCTGCCTCGCGCGTCGAACCGGCACCAGCCACCACCATCCCTTGGGGGGACCCGACATGCGTGCACGGCACAGACTCGCGGCAGTGCTCCTCATCGCCTCACTCGCCGTCGCCGGGTGCGGCTCCGACGACACGGACACCGCCGCCCTCGACAGCAAGGCGGGCGGGGACGCGGCCGCGGCGAAGGGCCCTGCCCCGGACTCCGGTTACGCGGGCGCCCAGCCGTCCGGAGGCAAGCAGCAGCAGCCGAAGGTTCCGGAGACCCACATCATCAGGACCGCCGAGCTGAGTGTGGAGGTGAAGGACGCGACGAAGGCGCTCGACTCGGTCCGCAGGACGGTCGAGAGTGCCGGCGGGCACGTCGCCAACGAGTCCACCGAGCGGGTCGACGACACGCATGTGACGTCCCGGGTGGTGCTGCGCGTGCCGCAGGACCGGTACACGGGGATCCTCGCGGACCTGGCGGGCAGCGGGAAGCTGCTGTCCCGCAGGGCGGACGCCAAGGACGTCACCGCCCAGGTGGTCGACGTGGAGAGCAGGATCGCGACGCAGCGGGCGAGCGTCGCGCGGGTGCGGGCGCTGATGGACCGGGCGACGCAGCTGAGCGATGTGGTCACGCTGGAGGGCGAGCTGAGCAGGCGTCAGGCCGAGCTGGAGTCCCTCCTGGCCCAGCAGGCGTCGCTCAAGGACCGTACGACGATGGCGACGATCACGCTGGAGCTGTCCGAGGCGGAGAAGCCGAGGGAGCCGAAGGACGAGGACGACACCGGCTTCCTGGACGCGCTGGAAGGCGGCTGGAACGCGCTGGTGACGACTCTGCGGTGGATCGGGCTGGTGCTGGGCGCGGTGGCGCCGTTCGCCGTGGTGTTCGCGGCGCTGTACGCGGTGTGGCGGTGGCTGGTCCGGCCGCGGCTGGCCAGGCGCACCGCCGCGGTCCCGGCGCCCCGGCAGGTCCCCGCGACGGGGCCGGCCCGTGCGACGGAGCCGGACCGGGCGCCCGAGCAGGACGCGGCGCCCGGGCAGGACTGAACGGCCGCTCCCACGTAGCGTGTTCCTCATGGAACGACTGGTGGTCATCGGCGGCGACGCGGCGGG
>NZ_JBSGZO010000691.1:0-3419 GCF_053611045.1 Streptomyces sp. NPDC054841
GTACTCAGGCCTCCTGTACTCAGGCCTCGAAGACCTCGTTCACCAGCTGCTGCTGCTCAGCCTGGTGCCGCTTCGCCGAGCCCACGGCCGGGGACGACGAGTGCGGGCGGGAGATACGGCGCAGGCGCTCGCCGTGCGGGACGTCCGCGCCGACCGCCAGGTCCAGGTGGTCGATCAGGTTGAGCGCGATGAACGGCCAGGCACCCTGGTTCGCCGGCTCCTCCTGGGCCCACAGGTACTTCTCGGCGTTCGGGAACTTGGCGATCTGCTCCTGGAGCTCGGCACCCGGCAGCGGGTACAGGCGCTCCAGACGGATGATCGCGGTGTCCTTGGCGCCACGCTTCTGACGCTCGGCATCGAGGTCGTAGTAGACCTTGCCGGACGTGAAGACGACCTTGCGGACGGCGGCCGGGTCGACCACGCCCGAATCAACAGCGGTGTCGCCGATCACCGGGCGGAAGCCGCCGGTGAGGAACTCCTCCGCCTTCGACGCCGCGGCCTTCAGACGCAGCATCGACTTCGGGGTGAAGACGATGAGCGGCTTGTGGTGCGGGTTGTGGACCTGCCAGCGCAGCAGGTGGAAGTAGTTCGACGGCAGCGTCGGCATGGCGACCGTCATGTTGTTCTGCGCGCAGATCTGGAGGAAGCGCTCCGGGCGGGCGGACGAGTGGTCCGGGCCCTGGCCCTCGTAGCCGTGCGGCAGGAGCAGGGTGACGCCGGAGGTCTGGCCCCACTTCTGCTCGGCCGAGGAGATGAACTCGTCGACGACGGTCTGCGCGCCGTTGACGAAGTCACCGAACTGCGCCTCCCACATGACCAGCGCGTCCGGGCGGGCCAGCGAGTAGCCGTACTCGAAGCCCATCGCCGCGTACTCGCTGAGCAGCGAGTCATAGACGTTGAAGCGGGCCTGGTCCTCGGTGAGGTAGAGCAGCGGGGTGTAGTCCTCGTTGGTCTCCTGGTCGACGAGGACCGCGTGGCGCTGGCCGAAGGTGCCGCGGCGGGTGTCCTGGCCGGCGAGCCGGACCGGGGTGCCCTCCATCAGCAGCGAGCCGATGGCCAGGGTCTCGCCCATGCCCCAGTCGATCGTGCCGTCCTCCACCGAGGCCGCGCGGCGCTGCATCTGCGGCATCAGACGCGGGTGGACGGTGATGTGGTCCGGGATGTTGACCTGCGACTCGGCGATCCGCTTGACGACCTCCTGGGAGACCGCGGTGGTGACCGCCACCGGGAACTCGGCCTGGGCGTCCGGGACATGGGCCGGAGCCGGCTGGCTGGTGGCCTCGCGGACCTCCGCGAAGACCTTCTCCAGCTGGCCCTGGAAGTCCTGGAGCGCCTGCTCGGCCTCTTCCAGCGTGATGTCGCCGCGACCGATGAGCGACTCGGTGTAGAGCTTGCGCACCGAACGCTTCTTGTCGATCAGGTTCACCATCTGCGGGTTGGTGAACTGCGGATTGTCGCCCTCGTTGTGACCGCGGCGGCGGTAGCAGATGAGGTCGATCACGACGTCCTTGTTGAACGTCTGGCGGAACTCGAAGGCGAGCCGCGCCACACGGACGCAGGCCTCCGGGTCGTCACCGTTCACATGGAAGATCGGCGCCTCGATCATGCGGGCCACGTCGGTCGCGTACATCGACGAACGCGACGACTCCGGGGCGGCGGTGAAGCCGACCTGGTTGTTGATGACGATGTGGACCGTGCCGCCGGTGCGGTAGCCGCGGAGCTGCGACATGTTCAGCGTCTCGGCCACGACACCCTGGCCGGCGAAGGCCGCGTCACCGTGCAGGGCGACCGGCAGGACGGTGAAGTCCGTGCCGCCCTTGTTGATGACGTCCTGCTTGGCCCGTGCGACACCCTCCAGGACCGGGTCGACCGCCTCCAGGTGCGAGGGGTTGGCGACGAGCGAGACCTTGATCTGCTCGCCGTCGAGACCGGTGAAGGTGCCCTCGGCGCCCAGGTGGTACTTCACGTCGCCGGAGCCGTGCATGGACTTCGGGTCGAGGTTGCCCTCGAACTCGCGGAAGATCTGCGCGTACGACTTGCCGACGATGTTCGCCAGGACGTTCAGGCGGCCGCGGTGGGCCATGCCGATGACGACCTCGTCGAGGCGGGACTCCGCCGCGGAGTCGATGACCGAGTCGAGCAGCGGGATGACGGACTCGCCGCCCTCCAGCGAGAACCGCTTCTGGCCGACGTACTTCGTCTGCAGGAAGGTCTCGAACGCCTCGGCCGCGTTCAGGCGGCGCAGGATGCGGAGCTGCTCCTCACGCTCCGGCTTGGCGTGCTGGCGCTCCACGCGGTCCTGGATCCACTTGCGCTGCTTCGGGTCCTGGATGTGCATGAACTCGATGCCGGTGGTGCGGCAGTACGAGTCGCGCAGCACGCCGAGGATGTCGCGGAGCTTCATCATCGACTTGCCGCCGAAGCCGCCGACCGCGAACTCGCGCTCCAGGTCCCACAGGGTGAGCCCGTGCTCGGTGATGTCCAGGTCGGGGTGCTTGCGCTGGCGGTACTCCAGCGGGTCGGTGTCGGCCATGACATGGCCGCGGACCCGGTAGGAGTGGATCAGCTCGAAGACGCGGGCGGCCTTGGTGACGTCGTCGTCGTGGGAGGCGTCGATGTCCTTGAGCCAGCGCACCGGCTCGTACGGGATGCGCAGCGCCTCGAAGATCTCGTCGTAGAAGCCGTCCTCGCCGAGGAGGTAGTTCGCGACGATCCGCAGGAACTCGCCGGAGGCGGCGCCCTGGATCACCCGGTGGTCGTACGTCGAGGTCAGGGTCATGACCTTGGAGATGCCCAGCTTGTTCAGGGTGTCCTGGGAGGTGCCCTGGAACTCGGCCGGGTAGTCCATCGAGCCGACGCCCATGATCACCGACTGGCCGGGCATCAGACGCGGCACGGAGTGGACGGTGCCGAGGCCGCCGGGGTTCGTCAGCGAGACGGTGACGCCGGTGAAGTCGTCCATCGTCAGCTTGTTGTTGCGGGCGCGGCGGACGATGTCCTCGTAGGCCTGCCAGAACTCGAAGAAGTTCAGCGTCTCGGCCTTCTTGATGCCCGCGACGACCAGCTGGCGGTCACCGTTCGGCTTCACCAGGTCGATGGCGAGGCCGAAGTTGACGTGCGGCGGCTTCACCAGGGTCGGCTTGCCGTCCTTCTCCGCGTACGACCAGTTCATCGACGGCATGGCCTTGATCGCCTGCACCATCGCGAAGCCGATGAGGTGGGTGAAGGAGATCTTCCCGCCCCGGGCGCGCTTGAGGTGGTTGTTGATGACGATCCGGTTGTCGAAGAGCAGCTTCACCGGGACGGCGCGGACGGACGTGGCCGTCGGCAGGTCCAGCGAGGCGTTCATGTTCTTCGCGACGGCGGCGGAGGGGCCGCGGAGGGTGACCAGCTCGGGGCCCTCGGCAGTGGTCTTCGGC
>NZ_JBSGZO010000692.1:0-3413 GCF_053611045.1 Streptomyces sp. NPDC054841
CTCGGAGGAGTAGCAGCGGGAGCCGTCCGCTTCGGACGAGCACGAGAAGTACACGAGCAGTAACGGAAGAGGGGCCACCCTGGGGTGGCCCCTCTTCCGTTCTTCCGTCCGATCGCCTCTTCCGCCAGATCGCCGCCCATTTGTTCGGGCTGGGCCTCCGGGGAGCAATGCGCTCCGGATAGGCTGGGCGGATGACGCGAGCCGAGCAGCCAACGGCCCAGAGCCCCACCTCTGACCCCGGTGCACTTGCCGCAGACGCCCTAGCCGCGGATTCACGCGAGCGCGCCGTCAGGGCGTTGCTGCGCGTACCCGCGCTGCGGCGCCTGTGGGGTGCGCAGCTCGTCGGCGGCATCGGTGATGCCCTGGCGCTGCTGGTGCTGGTCCTGCTGGCGCTTCAGGCGGCGGTCTCCGAAGGCGCGTTCGGCGGTGGGTACCGGGGTGCCGCCTTCGCCGTCTCCGCCGTGTTCGGCGCCCGTATCCTCGCCACTCTGCTCTTCGGAGCGGTGCTGCTCGGTCCGCTCACGGCACTCACCGCGCCCACCGGCCCGCTCGACCGTCGCTGGACGATGATCGGGGCCGACGGCCTCCGCATCGCACTGCTCGTCATCGCCCCGCTGTGGATCGACTGGACCCCGGACAGCGCTCTGGCGTACCTCCTGGGGACGGTCTTCGTCGTCGGTGTCGCCGAGCGGTTCTGGACCGTGGCCCGGGAGAGCGCGGCGCCCGCCCTGCTGCCCGCGCCGCCCCTGGAGGGCGCTGCGGTACGGCCGCTTCCGGATCACCATGACGCGCTGCGCCGGCTCTCCCTCCGTACCGCCTTCGCGGTGATCCCCGCAGGGGCCGCCGTCCTGCTCGTCGCCACGCTGATCGGCAATCTGCTCGGCTCCGGCATCGAGTGGTTCTCGCTCCACCAGGCGGCCCTCGGGTCGTACGTCGCGGCGGGGCTCTTCGCCGCGTCGTTGTCCGTCCTGTCCGCCATCGAGCTTCCGGACGCGCAGACTCCGCGCCCCCGTTCCCCCCTTGAGGGCCTGCGCCGCCCGTCCACGGGCAGCGGACTCGACAAGGGCCGTACGGGCGCGGTGCCGCTGCTCGTCCTGGCCTGCGCATCGGTCGCCGGAGCCATCGCTTCCGCCGCGGCCGTCGCCGTACTGCACGGCCGTGATCTGGGCGGCGGCCCGGTTGCCTTCGCGCTGCTCGTCCTCGCGCTGACCGGCGGTACGGGCCTGGGCATCCGCGGTGCCAAGGCCGTGCTGCCCGCCCTGTCGCGCCGCCGGCTGCTGGCGCTTGCCGTCGCCGTGACGGGTATCGCGCTGCTGGCCCTCGGACTCGTTCCGGACACGGCGACCGTGCTGTTCCTCGCCGTCCTCGCCGGCGGCGCGGCCGGGGTCGCCGCGGCCACCGGGCACGCACTCATCGACCTGGAGACCGAGGAGTACCGGCGCCCGCGGATCACCGAGCATCTGCAGGCCGTCGTCCGGGTCTCGATCGCGCTCGGGGCCATCGCCGCCCCGCTGCTCGCCGCCGCGATCGGCCCGCACCGCCTCGCCAGCGGTGACTTCGTCTTCGCGCACGGCGGCGCCGCCTTCACCCTGATGCTGGTCGGCGCGCTGCTGCTGCCGGTCGCCGTGATCGTTCTCGCCAAGACCGACGACCGCTCCGGCGTGCCGCTGCGCCGCGATCTGGCCGACGCGGTCCGGCGCGGCGCGGACCCGGCGCAGGCGCCCTCCGCGACCGGCTTCTTCATCGCCATCGAGGGCGGCGACGGCGCGGGCAAGTCCACGCAGGTGGAGGCGCTCGCGGAGTGGATCCGCGCCAAGGGCCACGAGGTCGTCGTCACCCGCGAACCGGGCGCGACGCCGGTCGGCAAGCGGCTCCGTTCGATCCTGCTCGACGTCTCGTCGGCCGGTCTGTCGCACCGCGCGGAGGCGCTGCTGTACGCCGCCGACCGCGCCGAGCACGTCGACACGGTCGTGCGGCCGGCGCTGAAGCGCGGTGCGATCGTCATCTCCGACCGGTACATCGACTCGTCCGTCGCCTACCAGGGCGCGGGCCGCGATCTGTCCCCGACCGAGATCGCCCGGATCTCGCGCTGGGCGACGGACGGGCTCGTTCCGCATCTGACGGTGCTGCTCGACGTCTCCCCGGAGACCGCCCGCGAGCGGTTCACCGAGGCGCCGGACCGGCTGGAGTCCGAGCCCGCGGAGTTCCACCAGCGGGTACGGGCCGGATTCCTGACTTTGGCCGCGGCCGACCCGGGCCGCTACCTGGTGGTGGACGCCGGCCAGGAACCGGAGTCCGTGACCACGGTCGTACGGCACCGGCTCGACCAGATGCTGCCGCTCTCCGAAGCCGAGGTGAAGGCCCAGGAGGAGGCGCGGAAGGCCGCCGAGGAGGAGGTCCGCCGCAAGGCCGAGGAAGAGGCCGCCCGGAAGGCGGAGGAGGAGCGCCTGGAGCGCGAGCGCCAGGAGCAGCTCGCCAAGCTGCGTGCCGAGGAGGAGGAGCGCAAGCGCCGCGAGCTGGAGGAGGCGCGGCAGCGCGAGGCCGAACGGCAGGCGGAGGAGGCCCGGCAGCGTGCCGAGGAGGCGCGGCGGCTGGCCGAGGAGGAACGGCGCCGGCGTGAGGCCGAGGAGAAGATCCGCCGGGAGGAAGCGGAGCGCCGTCGCCGGCAGGCCGAGGAAGAGGCCCGTCTGCGCGCGGAGGCGGAGGAGCGGCGCCGCGAGAAGCAGCGCAAGGCGGAGGAGGCCCTGCTGCGGGCGGAGGAGGCCCGCAGGGCCGCGGAGGCGGCGGCTGCCGTGACTGCGGCGACCGCTGCGGAGACCACTGTGCCCACGCCTGCGGTGGCGCCCGGAGCGAACGATGTGACGCAGACGGTGGAAACGCCGCTGCCGCCCGCCGCCGAGCCGCGCCCGCGCGTCGAGATGACGAAGCAGGACGCGGAGACGACGGTCCTGCCGCAGGTCCCGGACGCGGCCTCGGACGCGCCTTCGGGGGCGGTTTCAGAGGCTGCTTCGGGGGCTGCGGAGACGACGGTGCTTCCCCCGGTGCGGGCGGAGGCTCCGACGGCCGCGGCCGATGAGACGGCGGTCCTGCCGCCCGTACGGGACGCGGGCACCTCCGGAGCCGGTGCCGCGGCCGATGAGACGGCGGTGCTTCCGCCCGTACGGGACACCGACCCGGCACATCGCGTGCCCCCGGGCATCTTCCGGGACGAGCAGTCGGCGGGCGCGGGTGACCGCACCCGTGAGCTGCCGCAGGTCGACGAGGAGGGACGGCCGCGCCGCCGTTCCGACTGGGCGGAGGAGACCCCGCTTGACGACCTCCCGACCCTGGCGGACGAACTGCTGGGCCCGCACGACGACGAGAACGACCGGCGGCGGCGGGGCTAGGCCCTGTCTTTCGGATCTTGCCGGGAG
>NZ_JBSGZO010000693.1:0-3398 GCF_053611045.1 Streptomyces sp. NPDC054841
CATCACGTGTGCCGCAGCCCGCGGCTCTTTGTCTGCTGCGGGGTCCGCTGCGGGCAGGCGCCCGACCGCCGGCCGGCAGTCCGCTCACGCGGACGACGGGACCCGGACGGGGACAACTGGGGCGATTTGGATGACTCGGAACTGCCCGGACGACGGGGACTACGAGGTCAGCGGAGGGCGCGGGCTTTCATCCGCACGGGGCCGCGTCGGCACGTCCTCGCGGATGACCTCACCCTGCACGACCTTTCCGTCCGGGCGGTGAATGCGGGCCTGCCGAAACGCGTCGCCGAGGGAACCGGGAGCGGCCTGCCGCATCCGCCGGTCCAGGGACTTCTCCGCGAACCGGCCGGCCGCCGCGCGGACCGGCGGGAGGAGCAGCAGGAGGCCCGCCGCGTCGGAGATCAGGCCCGGCAGCATGAGCAGCAGCCCGGCGAGCATGAGGAAGCCGTTGCCGGTGCTGGAACGGTCGGCGGCGGCAGTCGTGGGCGGGAAGCCCGACTGCTGCTGCTGGAGGGTCTCGGTGAGGTTGCGGAACGCCCGCCGGCCGGCCCGCTTGATGACCACGGCGCCGAGCACGCCACCGCCGACGAGCAGGGCGAGGACGGTGAGTCCGCCGGCCGCACCGGCCGCGACGGTCAGCAGCCAGATCTCCAGCACCAGCCAGGCGGCGATGCCAAGAGGAAGGAAGGTGCGGGCGCGTGAGCGCCTCGGGGCGGTCGGTGTCGTTGCGCCGGTCGTCATGCCCCCAGTGTGCCTGGGCCCCCGCCGAAGTGTCGTAAAGGCGGGATCAGCAGGATCCCACGCAGGTGCTGAAGCCGGACGTCCGCGAAGTACTGGTCGAGCCGGTCAGACCAAGCCGGCGGGAACAGCGGATCACAGTCCGGCCAGAGCACCGTGGTGCAGCGGTGCAGCGGTGTCGGAGACCGGGCTTGTCCCTTCGACTCAACGCACAGCGGCCCCTGCGCCGGGACCGGCGGTCGAGGTTCCGCCGGTGAGTACATGGGCGTCGACGGCCTCGGACACGGCTGTGTTGACGTTCGCGATCCACTCCACCGCCGTGCTGTCGAAGATCCCCAGCACGCGGTTCCGCTGCTCTTGCCCCGCACGGTCCCGCACCGCCACGTCGATCGGGTCCCCGATCTTCGGATAGTCCAGCCGGGCCTCGGCATCACTCGGATTCCGCACAGGGCTGCCCGCCTCGTCGTACACCGTATGGCTGCCCAGGTCTCGGGTGAAATAGGGAACGTCTCCGCGCCGCAGTGCGTCGAACGTCGCCCGGCTTCGCAGCAGCGCGTGCATGGTCTCCAGAGTGCTGCCTGTCTGCCCCAGAGCCTGCTGGGCGAGCGAGTTCCGCGAGGGCTCCCTCCGCTCACGCTCCAGGCGCGCGGTCCACTCCTCGTACGTGTAGTCGCGGTTGTGCACCACGAAGATCAGGTCCCGCAGGCCGGACGTCGCGATCGGGACGAACCTGGCTCGCCGGCCGGCGAGCTGCTCGGCGTGGTAGCCATTCACCGCTGGCATGTGCTGCTCGATCCGCGCGAGGGCGTCGGCGAATCCTCTGCCGGCGGCTTCCCGTGCCTCTGACGCGCTCGGCACGCCCGTCAGCTCCCCAGCGTGAGCCAGTTCGACAAGCTGCCGCTGCACCTTGTTCTGGAGGGCCATGAGCCACAGCTGGGATTCGAAGCCCGTTTCCCAGTTGAAGACGCCGGAAGTGGCCTCCATGTCGATGACCTGCACCCGGTCATCCAGCAGCAGAACGTTCTCGTGGTGTACATCCTCCAGCCCCACCAGATACGACAGGGCCATGTTCGCGCCCAGGCTCTCGTACACCCTCAGCAGGGCATCGGCCGTCCGCGGACCACCCGAGCGCACGAACTGCATATAGCCGTACTTCGTGCCGTCATCCGCCGTCACCGGCACTATCGCGTACGTCGGAATCCGCTCACCGCCCGGATCCAGCGTCCGCGCCACACTGGCGCCCTGCTTCCCGAACAGCTCCGCATCCACCTCCAGGCTGCTCGGCTTGTACACCACCGTCCGCGGATCCCCGCCTGCCACAGCCGGATCGGTGAACCGCAGAAACAGCACCTGCTGCCCGCCGTTTTGGAAATCACTGCCCGTGAACCGCACCTCGGACAGCACATGCGACTCCGTGATCAGCTCACTGTTCTCCAGCTCCTCCCGATCCCGCTCCACACGCTCGGGGAGCCGCTGCCCTACGTTCTCCACGACCTGCGCCCACGGCCCCACATCCGAACGCAGCAACTGCCTCAGATCCGCCAGGATCGACTTCACCAGCTCCCGCCGCGCGGTGATGTGGAAGCCGCCTGCCTTCTCGGCGTCGTCCAGAGCCCGCATGACGCTCTTGAGGTAGTCGCGACCCGTACTGTCGAGCGTTGGGCTGTTGGGTACCCGCTGCCGCGTCTCACCGTCGAAGACGGTGAAACCGTCGCTGCCGTTCGGCTTGAAGTGGAGCCCGGTATCGCCGATCTGGTCCCTGGCCACATTGGCATCACGGATGTATCCGGAGTACTCCTTCCCGTCCGTCGTGTACTCCGCCCAGATGTACGGCGACGGATCCGCCTGCACCTGCTGCGAACCATCGAGATACACCACCGCCCCCGCTGGCACGCGGATCACGAAGCCCTTGTCCGTCGGACCACGACGCTTGACGACCACCCGCCCGGACTTCTCCTCCCATTTGTGCAGGCCGGCACCACCCTTCTTCGTCACCGTCGCCGGATCGGGCGGAGTCGGCGCGGGGTGCTCCGGGGAACCGCTCGCCGTCGGGCCGGATTCGCCGCCTCCGGACAGGGTGCTCAGCTCATACGCCTGCTCCTCGTCCTCCTCGTCCGAGGGGCCCGGAAGGTCGCTGCCGGTCGGGGACGTGGGAGACGGGGGCAACGGAACGGCGGCCGGGTCCTGTAGGTCCTGGTGCGGCACGGGCGGGACCGGCGGAGCGGTGTCGACGGGGGTCGTGACCTGTGCCTCCCGGCGCTTTGGCTCGGTGCTCTTGGGTTCCGGCCCGTTCTGTTCCGGCCCGTTCTGTTCCGGCCCGTTCTGTTCCGGCCCGTTCTGTTCCGGCCCGTTCTGCAACGGGTCCTTCGCTTCCGGCGTCTGCGGCTCGGGTGCCGGGGTACGGAGGAGCAGGGGGACGAAGTCGCCGCCGCGGCGGCGGAGCCGGAGATGGGGACCGCCGTCGGCGGAAGGGCCGGGGTAGGTGTGGGCGGTGCCGTTCTCCTCGATCAGGGTGACGGTGGTGCCGGTCGCGGCGGCGGGCCCCGCGGCCCCCCCGCCGGCGGGGGGGCGGGGCCCCCAAACCACCGCGCCTGTGCCCGCCGCGGGCGCCCGGGCCCGCGCGGCGCGGGGGGGGGGGCGGCGGGGCAGGGGCGGCGCCC
>NZ_JBSGZO010000694.1:0-3390 GCF_053611045.1 Streptomyces sp. NPDC054841
GTCAACACGACTGCCCCGCGCACTCACTTTGTCCCCCGCATTGTGCGCGCGTGTCGTCATTTCCCAGCGCGGCCAGCACCTTTGGTGGCAGTCTGCTGAGACGTAGATACGCACAGCAACAAAGCCGGAGGTGCAGTTCCCGTGGCGTCCAACGTCAACCCCACCGTCAGGCGCCGTCGTTTGGGTCAGGAGCTGCGCCGGCTCCGCGAACTCAAGGGCATGACCGCGGAGGAGGTGGCTGAGCGCCTGCTCGTCTCCCAGTCGAAGATCAGCCGACTGGAGAACGGCCGGCGGTCGATCAGCCAGCGCGATGTGCGCGACCTCTGCGGGGTGTACGAGGTCGAGGACCACCGGGTCGTCGACTCGCTCATGCAGATGGCCAAGGACTCCCGCCAGCAGGGCTGGTGGCATGCCTTCGGCGACATCCCGTACAGCGTCTACATCGGCCTGGAGACGGACGCGGCCAGCCTCCGCGTCTACGAGCCCCAGATCGTGCCCGGACTGCTCCAGACCCGGGAGTACGCGGAGGCGCTCATCACCGGCGCGCTGCCGGAGACCCCGGTCAGCGATGTGGAGAAGCGCGTCCAGGTCAGGATGCGCCGGCAGGAACGGGTCGCCGCGCCCGAGAGTCCGCTGCGGCTGTGGGCCGTGGTCGACGAGGCCGCGCTGCGCCGGGTGGTGGGCAACAAGGAGCTGATGCGCGAACAGCTCGAGTACCTGGTGGAGCAGTCGCAGCTTCCCCATGTCACGGTCCAGGTGCTGCCGTTCAGCATGGGCGCCCATCCGGGCATCACCGGGCATTACGCCATCCTGGAGTTCCCCGACACCTCGGATTCGAGCGTCGTCTACATCGAGGGCGTCACCAGTGATCTTTATCTGGAGAAGGCGAATGACGTCCACAAATACACCGTGATGTACGAGCATCTGCGGGCCCAGGCGCTGAATGTGGACCATACTCGGGAGTTCATCGAGGACATCGCCAAGACGTACGCGAAGTAACGTAGAACGCCCCTCGTGGGCCGTGCAAACCCCGCCCGGGAGGCGCGAGGGCGCACCGTACACCTTCGCGACCTTTTCCCGGAAGAGCACATTGAAATATGCCATCCGGTCGAGTGAACGGACGTTCTCATCCGTCGAGCGTGCCAAGTAGCGTCGTGATCACGCCGTCAAGAACGTCGGCCGCACCGTCGAAACACGGAACCGGAGAAAGACATGGCTATTCACCAGGGCGCCACGGACACTTGGATCAAATCCTCGTACTCCGGCGGAAATGGCGCATGCGTCGAGGTCAAGTCCCCTGTTGTGCAGGCGATCGCCGTGCGGGACTCCAAGGCTCCCGAGGGACCGTCCATCACCTTCGTTCCCGGCTCGTGGACCGCGTTCGTGCACGGAGTGACCAAGGGTTCGCTCTAGAGGTTCCACCGGCCGGACCGGATCCCGGTACTCACGGGACCCCGGTACAGACCGGATCCGGCGAAGCGCCGGATTCAACGAACAGAGCCCTCTCGACTGGTCCGCCGTCCCGGCCGAGGGGGCTCGGCCCTGTCCGGCCCCGCTCAGCCCCACGCGGCCCCGCTCAACGCAGCTCGTCCACGTAGCGGTCCGTGCCCGGCACGGTCGGGATGAACGGCGCCACCAGTTCGACCCTCCCGAGCTCCCCCGCGTCGAGATCCGCGAAGTGCTCGTCCCAGCACTCACGCGGATCCCGCTCCAGGAACCAGAGCAGCGTCAGCCGCGTGTCGACGCCCTCCACCTGCTTCACGTACGTCATCCGGTCCAGCGGCAGCGGTGTCGGCCTGAAGACCGTCACCATCGCCGCCGGGGAACCGGCGAGCCGCCTGGGCAACTCCCTCGACCGCAGCCGTTCCAGCAGCTCGGCCCGCCGCTCCGGCCCCTCCGCGTCGATCACCTCGACGACCAGCCCCGCGTACGGATGGTCGAGTGCGTGATAGTCGCGAGGCCCCGCCGCCCCGTCCCGGTACACGGTCGCCGCATGGTCCTGGAAGGCGGTGAACACATGCGTACGGGCCTGATGGACGCGGCCGTCGCGGTTCAGCCGCTTGTTGATGCCGACGGTCCACTTCATGTGGTCGTCGTAGCGGCCGTCGGTGATCCAGTACGTGGAGATGTAGCAGCCGGCCGTCACCGGCTGGGCGACCGCCGACTTCTCGGGGTAGCGCAGGAGCTGCAGCTCGCGGGTCGCCACCCAGCGCCGGCCGGCATACATCCACGGCATCGCCATCGCGCCCGCGTAGTAGTGGTCGTCCTCGTACCAGCGGTTGTACGCGTACTCGTGGCCGGGATGCGGTTCGACCATGGTGATCAGGGCGTGGCCCGGGTGGACTCCATAGGGGCCGACGGCCGCCAGTTCCGCATACACCTCGGACCGGGTGTCCTCACTCACGACGCTCCCCTTCCCTCATCCGGCGGACAGACCTACTCTGACGCACCGTCAGATGAAGGGCCAGAGCCGGGAGGCGCCGAGATGCTGCTGCAGGGGAAGACCGTCATCGTGTCCGGCGTCGGCGCCGGACTCGGACACCAGATCGCCGCAACCGTCGTACGGGACGGGGGCAACGCCGTCCTCGGCGCCCGTACGGAGGCGAATCTCGCCAAGACCGCCGCTGAAATCGACCCCGATGGCGCCCACACCGCCCACCGCCCCACCGACATCACCGACGAGGCACAGTGCGAGGCCCTGGCGGCGCTCGCGGTGGAGAGGTTCGGCGGCGTTGACGCGGTGGTCCATGTCGCCGCCTGGGACAGCTACTTCGGCGGCCTCGAGGATGCCGACTTCGCGACCTGGCAGCGGGTCGTCGACGTCAATCTGCTGGGGACACTGCGCATGACGCGCGCCTGCCTGCCGGCACTCAAGGAGCGGGGCGGCTCGGTCGTCATCATCGGCACGCAGTCGGCGGTGGCCGCGCCGTCCCAGGTGCGGCAGGCGGCGTACGCGGCATCGAAGGGTGCGCTCACCTCCGCGATGTACTCGCTCGCGCGCGAGCTGGGCTCGCACCGGATCCGGGTCAACACGGTGCTGCCCGGCTGGATGTGGGGGCCGCCGGTCCAGGCGTACGTACAGTTCACCGCGCACACCGAGGGGATCCCGGAGTCCGAGGTGCTCGGCCGGCTGACCGAGCGGATGGCACTGCCGGAGCTGGCGACGGACGGGGACGTCGCGGAGGCCGTGGCATTCCTCGCCTCCGACCGGGCCAGGGCGATCACGGGCCAGTCGCTACTGGTCAACGCGGGAGAGCTGATGCGATAGGGCTCAGCGCCGTCACATCGGGCCGCACCGGCGAACATCGCCGCGTGCGGCCCATTTTCACCCTTATGTCGATAACAAAAGTGAACTGATGTCAAAAATCCGAAAAGTTTTACTTTCTCTTG
>NZ_JBSGZO010000695.1:0-3352 GCF_053611045.1 Streptomyces sp. NPDC054841
GTCAGAAGGTCTTCCGATGCATCCCGCCGCGCCCCAGCAGGCACCCACGATCCCAAGGACTCCCCCGCCGGCCCCCGGCAACCGGCCGCCCCGGCGGCGCCCCCGCCAGGCCGGACTCCTCGATCCCAGACAGGTCCTGCGGTGCCTGCCCGAAGCACTGCGCAAGCTGCATCCGCGGACCCTGATCAGGAATCCGGTGCTGTTCGTCGTCGCGATCGGATCGGCACTGACCACGCTCTCCGCACTGGTCCACCCTTCCGTCTTCACCTGGGTGATCAGCGCCTGGCTCTGGCTGACGGTGATCTTCGCGAACCTCGCGGAGGCAGTGGCGGAGGGCCGCGGCAAGGCGCAGGCCGCGTCACTGCGCAAGGCGCGCACGGACACCGTCGCACTGCGGCTGCGCCACTGGCGGTACGGCACCGACGTCGACCGGGTACAGACGGAGGCCGTCGCCGCGACCGATCTGCAGCTGTTCGACTTCGTGCTCGTCGAGGCGGGTGAGCTGATCCCCGCGGACGGCGATGTCGTCGACGGCATCGCCGCGGTCGACGAGTCCGCGGTCACCGGTGAATCCGCCCCGGTCATCAGGGAGTCGGGCGGCGACAGGTCCGGAGTGACGGGCGGCACGACCGTGCTGTCCGACCGGATCGTCGTCCGCGTCACCTCCCGGCCCGGCCACTCGTTCCTGGACCGGATGATCGCGCTGGTCGAGGGCGCGTCCCGGCAGAAGACCCCGAACGAGATCGCGCTCAACATCCTGCTCGCGGCCCTGACCATCGTCTTCGTCCTGGTCGTGGTCGCACTTCAGCCGATGGCCGGTCACGCGGACGCCGCCCAGTCGACGACCGTGCTGGTCGCCCTCCTCGTCACACTCATCCCGACGACGATCGGCGCGCTGTTGTCCGCGATCGGCATCGCGGGGATGGACCGGCTCGTGCAGCGCAATGTGCTCGCCATGTCCGGCCGGGCGGTCGAGGCGGCGGGCGACGTCAACACCCTGCTCCTCGACAAGACCGGCACCATCACCCTGGGCAACCGCGAGGCGGCCGACTTCGTCCCCATGCCGGGCGTGGACCAGATGATCCTGGTCGACGCCGCCCAGCTCTCCTCACTCGCCGACGAGACGCCCGAGGGCCGTTCGGTCGTCGTGCTCGCGAAGAAGAAGTACGGGCTGCGGGCCCCGGCCGAAGGGGAGCTGTCCCAGGCACGGTTCGTGGAGTTCAGCGCCCAGACCCGGATGAGCGGCATCGATCTGAGCTGGGACAACGGAGCCGCCTGCCACATCCGCAAGGGAGCCGCGGCGCAGGTCATCGACTGGGTGGAGATGCACGGCGGGGTCGTACCGAGCGAGGCACCCACCTGGTCCGACGCCATCGCTGCCGGCGGTGGCACGCCGCTGCTCGTGGCGGTGAACGACTGGGACGGTCCCCGAGTGCTCGGGATCATCCATCTCAAGGACGTCGTCAAGGAGGGGATCCGCGAACGCTTCGCGGAACTGCGCCGCATGGGCATCCGTACGGTGATGATCACGGGCGACAATCCGCTGACCGCTCGCGCGATCGCGGCCGAGGCGGGGGTGGACGACTACCTGGCCGAGGCGACTCCCGAGGACAAGCTCGCCCTGATCAAGCGGGAGCAGGAGGGCGGGAAGCTGGTCGCCATGACGGGCGACGGGACGAACGACGCGCCGGCGCTGGCTCAGGCGGATGTGGGCGTGGCGATGAACACCGGTACCTCGGCCGCCAAGGAGGCCGGGAACATGGTCGACCTCGACTCCAACCCGACCAAGCTCATCGAGATCGTCCGGATCGGCAAGCAGCTCCTGATCACGCGCGGCGCCCTGACGACCTTCTCGATCACGAACGACGTCGCCAAGTACTTCGCCATCATCCCGGCCATGTTCGCGGGCGCCTACCCGGGCTTGGAGTCGCTGAACATCATGGGCCTGCACAGCCCGACCTCGGCGATCACCTCCGCGATCATCTTCAACGCCCTGATCATCGTGGCACTCATCCCGCTGGCCCTGCGCGGGGTCCGCTACACCCCGTCCTCCGCGCACGACCTGCTCCGGCGCAACCTCGCCCTCTACGGGCTGGGCGGTCTGGTCCTGCCCTTCGTCGGGATCAAACTGATCGATCTGCTGATTTCCACCATCCCGGGCCTCGGCTGACGATGCCTCACGTCAGG
Source organism: Streptomyces sp. NPDC054841 (assembly GCF_053611045.1). Classification (NCBI taxonomy): domain Bacteria; kingdom Bacillati; phylum Actinomycetota; class Actinomycetes; order Kitasatosporales; family Streptomycetaceae; genus Streptomyces; species Streptomyces sp. NPDC054841. The sequence goes on from NZ_JBSGZO010000695.1 coordinate 2,188, forward strand.
GGGCCGTCAGGGAACAGTGTTGAGCTTGTACGGGCAGACACCATCGGGTTCGATGAGTGTTGTGAACAGCGAGTGGCTCCTTCTCGACCGGCCGCCGAATACGGCACTGCCCCGTCGTGCGCCCCGCTGCCCGGAAATGCTCGGCTTCTGCTGACGCGTATTCCGTAGCCCTCAGGGCGCCGTGACGGGTCCGGCGCCCCTTTCTCATCTCCGCACGCCTCTTCGCCCTTCTCCGGAGACGAGGCGTGCCCGCACCCATGGAAGACCCATGCCTGAATCTGACCTTTCGTCCCACACTGTCCTGGTGACCGGAGCCACCTCCGGCATCGGGTACGAGACCGCGCGGCTCCTCGCCGAGCGCGGCGCCACCGTCCTCGTGCACGGCCGTACTGCCGAGGAGGGACGGGCCGCGGTCGACGCGCTCATCGCCACCGCCGGAATCGACGCCAACCGCCTGTGCACGTACGCCGCGGACTTCTCGCGCCTCGAAGAGGTCGAGGCGATGGCCGCCCGGGTCGTCGCGGAACACCCGCACCTGGACGTGCTCGTCAACAACGCCGCCATCGCCGCGCCCGAGCGTCACACCATCACCGAAGACGGCAACGAAATCGCCTTCCAGGTCAACTTCCTGGCCCACTACCTGCTGACCAACCTCCTCGAAGAGGCCCTGACCAGCGACCCGGGCGGCCGGGTCATCAACGTCTCGTCCTCTCTGCACCGCACCGGATCGATCCAGTGGAGCGACCCGAACCGCGCCCGCCGTTACTCGCGGCTGGCCGCCTACGCCCAGTCGCAGCTGGCGCTCACCGTCTTCGCCGCCGACCCGCGCGTGGCCGCCGTTTCCGTCCACCCCGGCATCTGCGAAACCGGTCTGCTCCCGCTCTACGGCCACCAGGGCGCCTCCCCCGCCGACGGCGCCGCCCACATCGTGCGGCTCTGCGACCCGGCCACCGAGATCGTCAACGGCGCCTACTACGAACGCAGCGAGCGCGTCGACCCGGCGCCGGGCGCGACCGACGACCGCATGGTCAAGCGCCTCAACAAGCTCGCCGACGTCCTCGTCCGTCACAACGCCTGAAGGGATACACGACCTCGATGTCCAAGCGCGCACGCAAGAAGAAGGCCCGCCGCAAGAAGAAGGCCAACCACGGCCGCAAGGCCGGCC
>NZ_JBSGZO010000696.1:0-3319 GCF_053611045.1 Streptomyces sp. NPDC054841
TCGGATCTTGCCGGGCTCGCGTGCCCTGGCACGCACATCTGCTGCGTTGTCGTCAGTCGCCAATGCTCCGCAGTGGCTCCCTCCTCCGCCTTGCAGCTGCACGCGCCAGACCCCGCTCGCTGATCCGGCCTGATCCAAACGACAGGCCCTAGGCCCGGCTGGATCCGCAGAGCGCACTCGCCGCGCTGACTCCGGGGTCGAGCGTGCCGCAGGTCTTCGACCATCTGCGGGACCGCAACCTGGACCTGATCCGCCGCTACACCGACGACCTCGTCCGTCCGGCGCGGACCTCGTTCCCGCACGGATGAGAGCGCTGGTGACGCCACACGAGCACGCCAATGGTGAGGGGCCCCTGCCGCCGCGGCAGGGGCTCCTCACCATTGGCGTGCTCGTGTGAGCGGGCCCGTCAGTCGACGTGAGCCGGCCCGTCAGTCGACCGAGACGATCGCCGCGACCGGGCCGCCGCCCGACGGACCCTGGTGCACCGCCGCCACCGACACGAAAACGGCGGGATCCCCGGTGACCGCCGCGGTGACGCCGCCCACCGTCGCCTTGATCTGGCGGTGCCAGTGCACGTCCGAGTCGTCCAGCATGATGTTGCGCCGCCCGCGTACCCGGCCCGTCGGATCGGCCTCGCACTTGAGGAACACGTTGACCAGGCGGTGCCCGAGGTCCGACGGGTGGGGCCGGTGGGGCAGCTGCAGGCCCGCGGACCGGATGGCGTCCCAGATGCCGTCGGCGTCCAGCGCGTCCTTCATCACGCTGTGCCCGACCCGGAAGCGGCCGCCGACCCCTGGGGCGTTGCCGACCACGACGATCTGCGCCCTGTCGAGTTCCACGCCGGAGGAGCACGAGGCGACCGACGAGTAGAGCGACAGGTCGCGGTGGATCTGCTCGGCCCGGGGCATCTCGATCTCGCCCAGTGCGACGGCGATGCCCAGCGCGGTCGTGGAGTTGGAGACGTCCATGGACTTCAGGGTGTCCTCGGTCCAGACGTCGAAGCCGCGCTCCTTGGCGTCGTTGATCGTCTCCAGGACCAGCAGTGGCGTCTTGGTCTGGACGTAGTGCACGTCCGCAGGGTCCGTGATGCCCGCGACCTTCATGGCGTCGGTCACGCCCGCCGCGACCTTCTCCACCATGGCGGGGCGTCCGATGTCCTCGGGGAGGATCACCTCGCTCATCGCCACACCGACGGACAGCCGCGGCTCGGCCACCGGCTCGTACCGGCCCTCGGGCGCGTACGCGAAGATCGTGGCGTGCGGGGATATGACACCGTCGGTGCCGCCCGACCACACCAGGGGAACCTGCAGGGCCTCGGCGTACGAACGGTTGCCGTGGTCGACCAGCACCTCGCGGAACGCCCGGTCGGCCAGGATGCGCGTGTAGTCGTTCACTCCTCCGTTGCCTTCGGTCTTGCCGATGACGGCGAGCACGTCGTCGGCGGCGAACACACCGTCGTCGATCAGCGCGGCCAGCCCGCTCGCGTCGGTGACGCTCTCGATGGCCACCTTGTGGACCTCGATCGGCCTTGGCATCATTTCCACCTCTTCTGACTGGTCGTCTGTCCGTGTTCCGGTGTTGTCCTGGGTCGAGGGAGACCGCGGGGCCTCGCGAACGCCGCGTGCCACCGCGGCCGGTACCGCGGTGGGGCCCGCGCCGAGATGCACAGATCCAAGTACGGGAAGGGCGCACATGCATGGGCGTTTCTTGCTCAGAAATCGGCGATCCCATGGCAAGAGATGCCGTGGGACGCGGCTGGTCCTGTCCGTCCCCGGCCCCGGGGGCGGCGGGTCACGTCCGTCCCGCGCCCACCGGGCCGGAGGCCGTGTCGACGGGGTCGGGAGAGAGGGCTGCCGGGCTCTGCGTGCGGCACCCGTCGAGCCGGTCCAGCCACTGAAGAACGGCACCGGTGTGCTCGCCCAGAACCGGTGGCGCGGCGTGCCGCTGCCGTCCGCCCTCGTCGAACCGTACGGCCGGACCCGGTAGCTCGACGGTGCCCAGCGTGGTGTGGTCGACCTCGACCACCAGGCCCTGCGACCGGGTCTGCTCCCAGTCGTAGACCCGGTCCAGCGTGCGTACCTCACCCGCCGGGATGCCCGCGGCGGACAGCTCGGCGAGCAACTCGGTCACACCGCGGTCGGCGAACGCGGTGTTGATCACCGCTGCGAGTTCGGCGGCGCGCACGACGCGGTCGGCGTTGGCCGCGAAGCGCGGATCGTCCGCCGCCAGGCCCACCAGCGGCGCGAAGCGTGCCCACAGGCTCTCGCTGCCCACGGCGACCTGGATGATCGCGTCGCGGCAGCGGTAGGAACCGTAGGGCTGCAGGGAGGGATGCAGATTGCCCTGGGCCCGGCCGACCTGCCCCGCGACCGTGTAGTTCGTGCCCTGGAAGGCATGCACACCCACGATCGCCGCGAGCAGCGAGGTGCGGACGACACGGCCGCGTCCGGTCCTGCCGCGCTCGTGCAGCGCGGCGACGACACCGTAGGCGCCGTACATGCCGGCGAGCAGGTCGCCGATCGGCACGCCGATCCGCGTCGGTGCGTCCGGGCCGGGGCCGGTCAGGCTCATCAGCCCTGCCTCGCCCTGCGCGATCTGGTCGTAGCCCGGCCGTCCGCCCTGCGGGCCGTCGTGGCCGAATCCGGTGATCGACAGCAGGACCAGCCGGGGGTTCAGCCGGTGCAGGTTCTCCACCGGGAAGCCGAGGCGGTCGAGCACGCCGGTGCGGAAGTTCTCCACCAGCACGTCACTGTGGCGGACCAGGCGCTCCAGCGTGCGGCGTCCCTCCGCGGACTTGAGGTCCAGCGCCACCGATTCCTTGTTGCGGTTGCAGGAGAGGAAGTAGGTCGATTCGCGGGCATGGTCGGGGCCGACGAACGGCGGCCCCCATCCGCGGGTGTCGTCACCGCCGTTGGGGTGCTCCACCTTGATCACACGCGCCCCCATGTCGCCGAGCATCATCGCGGCGTGGGGACCCGCCAGAGCCCGTGACAGGTCCAGTACGACGAGTCCGGAAAGCGGTCCGCTCACTTGGGTCCATCCCTTCCTGCGGCGGAAAGCGGTACGCGGCAGCGCGCCGCGGCAGCGGTCGAATGCGGGGTAAGAGAATGCGGGGTACGAGGTCGAAAGCGGGGTCGAAGACTTCGGACCGCTGCGAGACCAGGTCTCCCGGTCCGGCACTCTCGTCGTCAGCATCTGCCCAAGCGGCGGGCGTTCCTTGGCGGATGTCGCCGACTCGAAGTGCGGATGCGTGCGAGTGCGTGCGGGTGCCGGGACAGGGCGCACCAGGGGTGGAATGCCGGTCCGGTGGGGCGACCCC
>NZ_JBSGZO010000697.1:0-3310 GCF_053611045.1 Streptomyces sp. NPDC054841
GAAGTCGTCCGATCCGACGGCGCCGATCATCGACACGTCGCCGCCGGCCCGGGCGGCGGCGACGGCCTGGTTGGCGCCCTTGCCGCCGGGGACCGTACGGAACTCGCGCCCCGTGACGGTCTCTCCGCGCTGCGGGGCCTTCGCGACGTACGCGACGAGGTCCATGTTGGTGCTGCCGAGCACGACGATGCCGCTCATGGGCGCGGGTCCTCCCGGAAGGTGGTGTGGGCCAGGGTGAGGTGGGCGAGCGAGTCGAAGCCGATGCCGTCGAAGTCGCCGACGGTGCTGGCGAGGCGGTTCTTGAGCGGGGCGGTCCAGCGCTCGGGGAGCCGGTTCGGGTGGCCGGCGAGCAGCCCGGCGAGGGAGCCGGCGGTGGCGCCGTTGGAGTCGGTGTCCCAGCCGCCGGACACGACACGGCAGATGGAGCCGGTGAAGTCGCCGTCGGCATGGGTCAGGGCGGCGCAGAGGAGGGCGGTGTTGGGGACGGTGTGCACCCAGTGGTACGAGCCGTAGACGGAGTGCAGACGGTCCACGACGGTATCGAAGCCGGCGTGCGCGGTGGCCGTCCCGATGCCCGAACGGATGGCCGCGGCGAGGCGGGAGCGGGGCGGTACGACGCGGAGGCCGCTGCGCAGGCACTCGTGGACGTCCGCGGTGCCCGTCGCCGCCTCGGCGAGCGCCGCCGCGATGAACATGGCCCCGTACACGCCGTTCGCGGTGTGGGTGAGCACCGCGTCCCGATGGGCCTGCTCGGCGGCGGCGGCCGGGGCGCCGGGGTGGGTCCAGCCGTGGACATCGGCCCGGATCGCGGCGCCGATCCATTCACGGAAGGGGTTGTGGTGGCGGGCGGTGAGCGGGGGCTCGAGACCGGCCAGGAGGTTGCGGTAGGCGATGCGCTCGGCGGTGAAGGTACGTCCGGCGGGGAGTTCGTCCAGCCAGAGCCGTGCGACGTCGGCGGTGCGGAAGGTCCGTCCGTACCGCTCGAGGAGCACCAGGTTGAGGAGGGGGTAGTTGAGGTCGTCGTCCTCGGGCATGCCGTCGATGTTCTCCGCGAGGGAGGTGTTTGCGGAACGGCGGTTCCAGGGATGCGCCCGCAGGAGCTCGGGCGGGACGCCCTTCGCGGTGAACCAGGTGCCGAGGGGCCAGTTTCCGGCGGCGCGGGCGAGTGCACGGAGGGCGTGGAGGGGGAGCTTCTCGACGGGCTTGCCCAGGAGACACCCGGCGGCCCGGCCGAGCCAGGCGGCGTGGAGCCGGTGGAGGAGGGCTTCGCCGCCCACGTCTCGCGGCGAGGAGCCGCCGGGGCCCGGGCGGGGCCAGTCGGTGCACGTCGCCTTGACGGCCCGGAGGTCCGTCGGCTCGCAGTCCGACAAAGGGCTGGGCAGCTCGGCCAGTTCGTCCAGCAGAAGGGTTGCCAGGGTGCGCAGTCGCGGGGACGCGCACGCGGGGGAGGCGCCCGCCGACGGCGGGGCGGGAGCACCGCCCGCCCTCCGCCAGCGGCGGGCGATCTGCGAGGCGTCGCGTCCGTCCTCCTCGGCCTGGCGGAGTTCATGGCCGACCAGGTCCTCGGGCTGGACCCAGGTGAGGCGGAGGTTCATCGGGCGTCCGTCAGCCGGGCGAAGGCCGACTCGTGTGCCCGGCGGCGTTCCTTGTCCCGGGCGAAGACCTCGTACGTGACGTCCGTGAGTGCCCGTGCCGGGGCGTGCAGATCGAGACGGCTGGCCTCCGCGACCGTCTTCACCCAGTCGGGCGGGATCGGCTCCTCGCCGTACAGCGCGCCTGCGATCGCTCCGGACATCGTGGCGATCGAGTCGCAGTCACGGCCGTAGTTGACGGAGCCGAGGACCGTACGGCGGTAGTCGCCCTCGCCGATGAGCAGCATGCCGAGGGCGACGGGCAGTTCCTCGATGGCGTGCAGCCGGGAGGGGCGGCGGGCGCCCAGGGAAGGGGCGCGGTAGTCGGGGCCGACGGTGTCGAAGGGGGCGACGGCCTCGCGCAGCGGGCGCAGGGCGGGTTCGAAGTCGGTGTACCGGCAGGCGACTTCGGCGACCGCCTCGATCGCCGAGTGCGTACCGTCCTTCGCAGCGGCGAGGCAGGCGTCGACGACGCTGGTGGGGGTGGCGCCGGGGGTGCAGGCCGTGGCGACCGCCACGGCGAGCACGCCCGCCGCCTCGCGGCCGTACGAGGACTGGTGGGCGCCCGCGACGTCGAGGGCCTCGGCGTACGCGGCGGCCGGGTTCGCGGCGTTGACCAGGCCGACGGGTGCCATGTACATCGCGGCGCCGCAGTTGACGATGTTTCCGGTGCCCGCCTCGCGCGGGTCGACATGGCCGTAGTGGAGGCGAGCGGCGAGCCACTTCTCGGCGAGGAAGACCCGCTGGAGCGGGAGCGCCTCGGCCTCCAGCTCCGGGATCCAGCGGGGGTTGGAGATCAGGTCGGGGACGAGGTGGTCGGCGACGGCGTAGGCGTCGAGGTGGTCGCGCACGGTCTCGTAGACGCGGACGAGGGCGTGGGTCATCAGGGTGTCGTCGGTGACGTGGCCGTCGCCCTTGTGGTAGGGGGCGATGGGGCGGGCGGTGCGCCAGTCGTCGCCGTGCCACGGGCCGACGATGCCGTGGACGCGGCCGCCGTGCCGTTCCACGATCTGCTCCGGGGTGTACCCCTCGACCGGGCCGCCGAGGGCGTCGCCGACCGCCGCGCCGACGAGGCAGCCCGTGATCCGGTCGCCGAGTGTCGTGACCGTCGGGAGCGCTGAGAGTGTCATGCCGGAATTGTCCACCCGGGGTGGGTGCGGGCGGGGAAGGCTCAGTCGGGGATTCCTGTCAGGATTCGTATCCGGATTCGCAGGGGCTCCGCGTCGGGATCCGTGTCGTGTTGCGTGTCGTGTTGCGTGTCGGGTCCGTGTCTCGGTCCGTGTCTCGATCCCGGTCCGACGGGGGCGAGTTACGGGCGCACGGTGTGGGCGAGGAGACCGGCGAGTTCCACGAGATCGGTGCCGGCGAGGCGGGGGAGGGCGCAGCCGGCGAGGGTGCGGCAGGCGTCGCGCCAGGCGGCGGGTACGGCCGCGCCGCCGCCGAGCGCGCCGGTCAGCGCCCCGGCGAGGGCGGGTGCGGAGTCGGCGACGCGGGACAGGCACGCGGCGGCGGGGATCGCGCCGCTCACCTCGCCGCGGGCGGCGGTGGCGAGGGCGAGAGCGACGGGAACGGTCTCGGCGGCGGCGATGCCGTAGCTGTAGACGTGGTCGACGATCTGATGCTCCAGGAGGGGGACGAGGGAGAAGGCGTCGGCTCCGCTGTGGACGCAGTCCCTGGCG
>NZ_JBSGZO010000698.1:0-3308 GCF_053611045.1 Streptomyces sp. NPDC054841
TGTTTCTTCCCCGCCCGCGCTGCGTTTTCGCCGTGCTTGGCCGCCACGGCGCGGTCCGGGGCGGGGGCGCCCCCGCCGCCCCGCGTCCCGACGGCGTACACGTCGATGGGTGCCCCGGCGCGTACGAGTGCGTCGACGGCGTACTCGTCCAGTCCACCGCTGGCGATGATCCGGACATCCGGGAGTCCCGCCGCGTCGAGCGTGGCCCGTGCCCGGCGGGCCAGCGCTCCCAGATCGCCGCTGTCGAGCCGGATCGCGCATCCCGGTTCGCGACTCCGGCGTCGGTGTCATACGTGTCCACCAGGAAGGTGACCGGTCCGGGATGGGCACGGGCGAACGCGCGGAAGGCCGTCTCCTCGTCAGGAAAGGCCTCGATGTACGAGTGGGCCATCGTGCCCGAAGCGGGGATCCCGAGGCGGGTGGCCGCCGCGACGTTGCTGGTGCCCGCGAAGCCGACCAGGGCGCCCAGCCGGGCCGCCTGAAAGCCCGCTTCCGGTCCATGGGTGCGGCGCAGGGAGAAGTCGATCACTGACCGTCCCGCCGCCGCGAGCACGCAGCGCGCCGCCTTCGACGCGACCACCGTCTGATGGCACAGCTGGGTGAGCAGGTACGTCTCGACGAGCTGGGCCTGCGGCAGCGGCGCAGTGACCTCCAGCAGCGGTTCTCCGGCGAACACGAGCCGGCCCTCGGGGACCGCTCGGACCTCGCCGCCGAACTCCAGGCCCAGCAGGGACTCCACGTCCCGGACCGGTCGGTGGAGGGCCTCGGCGAACTCCCGCACATCCTCCGGACCGACGCGGAAGCCGGGACAGGTAGTCGAGGGCGGGCTCGAGCCCGGCCGCGACCAGGAAGCCCCGGCCCGGCGGCAGTTCCCGTACGAAGAGGCTGAACGTGGCCGGCCCACGCATCCCCTCCCGCAGATACGACATGGCCATCGTCACCTCGTACAGATCGGTGGTGGTCACGTCAGACATGGTGACCGCGGCCCTCTGCGCCGGGATCCGCCGACTCGTCGTCGTCCCACGCATAGGCGAGTCGGTCTGTCACGTCCACGACGCCGTCGACGCTTTCGCACAACCGCACGATGACCGGGACGAGGCTCCTGCGCTCCACGGTGCCGCTGAGAGTCACCCTGCCGTCGTTGACATCGACCGTCAGGGCGGCCGGCGACAGCCGGAGTGTGCGGGTGAGGACGTCCTCCAGGATCTCCTCCTGGATCGCCCGGTCGCGTCGCAGGAACAGCTGCAGCAGGTCACTTCGGCTGATCACACCGATCAGGCGGCCGTCGCCGTCCACCACCGGCAGCCGTTTGATCCTGTGCTTCTCCATCACCCTGGCCGCCCTGATCGCACTCCATCCGGGCTGCGCCACGACGGCGGGGCTCGACATCAGCCCTTCGGCGGTGCCGGCGCCTTCCCCGGTTGTCTGTCTGCGCAGCAGATCCGCTTCGGACACCACACCCACGGGCTGCTCGTCGTCATCGACCACCGGCACGGCGGTGATGTCGTACTCGTCGAGCACACGTGCGATCTCCTTGAACGTGGTGCCGCGCTGAACGGCCACGGCCTGGGGCGTCATCAGGTCGGCAACATTGCGGTGCCTCATCGCATGCCGGTCCCTTCCTGGCGTCCAGGGAACAACTGTCTCCGTTCACCAGCGTGGGAGCGACGTGGCGCTGCCGCACAGGGCCGAGCGGCCCTGCACGTGGTCCGGACGGGTCACAAGCGCAGATGTCAGGGACCTTCGGCCCAGCCGCGGGCCCCGGCGGCCCCTCACACGGGCCCGGGGGCAATGGCACCGTGAGGGGTGATCCGTGACTGGGGACTCGACGTGGAGGAGCCATGGAGAACAGCACGACGGGCGCCTCGGAATTCGGGACGGTCGTGGTGGGCGTGGACGGTTCGTCCCACGCTGCGGCAGCGGCACTGTGGGCCGCGGCCGAGGCGGACCGCTGCGCGCAGTCGCTGCACATCGTGTACGCCACGGACACCGACAGCCGGGGTCTGTACGTCCTGCCCGAGATCATCGAGCGGATACGGGACGAGGGCCGCGAGCTGCTCCAGGACACCGCGGCCAGGGTGACGGAACGCTTCCCCGGGCTGCGCGTCACCACGGAGCTGAGCAGGCGGGAGCCGGTGGCGACCCTCCACACCGCGGCCGGTGTTCACGGCACCATCGTCGTCGGCAGTCGCGGCCTCGGTGGATTCAGCGCGCTCCTGCTCGGCTCGGTCGGCCTCCGCGTGGCGGCCGGTGCGAGAGTGCCCGTCGTCGTCGTGCGGGAAGCCGAGGAACGCGCGGAGACCGGGGTGGTGCTGGCTGCGGTCCGTGACGAGGTCGATCTCGACTGCGCCCGGCTCGCTGCACGCAGTGCAGAAATGCGCAAGGCGTCGTTGCGGCTTCTGAGCATCTGGAACCTGCTGGAGCAGGTGCGGAACGAGGACGATCTCCTGCTGGACCACGTCGATGAGCTGGTCCGGCGGCGTCAGCACGCGGTCGGGGACGTCGCCGACCGGATCCGGGAGGAGTTTCCCGGCCTCCCGGTGACCGCGCACATCGACAGGGAAGCGTCCGTCGCCGGAGCACTCGTCGAGGCCTCGCGCGACGCCGACCTGCTCGTCATGGGAGGGCGACGGCCGCCCAGCGTCCTCGGGGCCACGCTCGGCTGGGCGACCCATGCGGTGCTGCACCACGCTCACTGCCCCGTCGAGCTCGTGCCGCGTGACGGAGCACGGCCGGGGGAGAAACGATGACGGGTCCTGCCGATCGCAGAGGTGTGCAGCCAGGATCGGCGTCGAGCCACAGGACGGTCTGCGTCCGTCGCCGGCCGGAGCACGCCCTGCTGAACGGAGAGACGACGTGACGCCCCGTCCGGCCCGGACCACACCGGCCTGCATGGAACGCAGTCCGGGGCTCACGGAGCAGGAAGCAGCCCGCCGTCTCGCCGAATACGGCCGCAACGAACTCACGGCACGACGAACCGTGCCGCTGCATGTGCGCGTTGCGGCCCAGTTGCGGGACCCGCTGATCATGGTCCTGCTCGGCGCTGTGGCGTTGACCGTCGCGATCGGTGACCACGCCGACTCGGTCGTCATCGCCCTCGTGATCGTCGTGAACACCACCGTGGGAGTGGCCCAGGAGATCAGGGCCGACAACGCAGTTGCCGCCTTGTCGGCGATGTCCGCCCCCAGCGCACGGGTACTGCGCGGTGGCTCCGAGCGGTTGGTGACTGCCGCGGACGTCGTGCCGGGAGATGAGCTGCTGCTGGGCGAGGGAGACATCGTGCCCGCCGACGCCTGGCTCACGCAGGC
>NZ_JBSGZO010000699.1:0-3304 GCF_053611045.1 Streptomyces sp. NPDC054841
CCACCTGCCCCCCCGCGCTCCCGCGGAGCCGACGCCGCGGGCACCCACCCGACACACCCACCCCTGAGGAGACGAACGACAATGACCCCGCACCACCCAGCACCGGCCCGTCGGCCCCGAGGAGCCGCGCGATGAGGGTGCTGCTGCTCGGAGCCAATGGATTCCTCGGCCGTTTCGTCGCCGACAGGCTGCTGGCCGATCCGGCCGTGCACCTCACCGCGCTGGGGCGTGGCGACGACGCCGACGTACGGTTCGACCTCGCGGGCGGCAGCCCGGGAGCGCTCACCCGCTTCCTGGACGCCGTCCACCCCGGAGTCGTGATCAACTGCGCGGGCGCCACCCGCGGCGGTGCCCGCGAACTCACCCGGCACAACACCGTGGCCGTCGCCACCGTCTGCGAGGCACTGCGACGCAGCGGCTGCGAGGCCCGGCTCGTCCAGCTCGGCTGCGCCTCCGAGTACGGGCCCTCGCAGCCCGGCTCGTCGACCGCGGAGGACGCCGTACCACGCCCCGGCGGCCCGTACGGCGTCTCGAAGCTCGCCGCGACCGAACTGGTCCTGGGATCCGGCCTGGACGCGGTCGTACTGCGGGTCTTCTCACCCGTCGGTCCCGGCACCCCCGCCGGATCACCGCTCGGCCGGCTCGCCGAGGCCATGCGCCGTGCCATGCAGTCCGGCGACGGCGAGCTCAAGCTCAGCGGCCTCGGCGTGCAGCGCGACTTCGTCGACGTGCGGGACGTGGCGCGTGCCGTGCACGCCGCCTCCCTCTCCGCCGCCCAGGGCGTCGTCAACATCGGCACCGGCCGGGCCGTACGGCTGCGTGACGCCGCCGCCGTACTCGCCCGGGTCGCGGGCTACGCCGGCGCGCTCCATGAACTCGACACGCCCCCCACGCGCCCCGGCTACCCCGTCATCGGAGCCCCCCGTGGCCCCGAGTCCCTCACCGAGCACCTGGGCGCCACCCCGTACCCCTACCCCGACGGCTGCGGCAGCTGGCAGCAGGCGGATGTGCGCACCGCCCGCGACCGGCTGGGCTGGCGGCCCCGGATCAACCTGGAGGAGTCCCTCGCGGACATCTGGATGGAGGCGGCATGCCGCATCTGATCACCACGGACGCCACGCTCTCCGCGACCGGCGCCGACCGGCTCGGCTTCGGCGTCCCGGGCTACGCGCATCCGCTGCTCGCCCCGGTCGAATGGGCCGAGCTGACCCGGCCGGGCACCCCGCTGCACTGGGCGGTGCTCAATGTCGCGGACGGGCCCGGTACCTGCCCCGACCCGCACTGTCTGGAGGCCGCGGGGAAGCTCGGCAACGCCGGGATCCGGGTGCTCGGCCATCTCGATCTCGCGCACGGCACCCGTCCCTTCGGCGAGATCGTCGCCAACGCCCACCGCTACCTCGACTGGTACCGGGTCGGAGGGTTCCTGCTGGACCGCTGCCCGGTCGAGCGCGCGGACCTGCCCCAGGTGCGGCGTACGACGGCCACGCTGGAGGCGGTCCTGGACGGCGGGCACCTGGTCCTGGGCCATGGCACACACCCGTATCCGGGGTACGCCGAGGCCGCCGACCAGCTCGTCACCTTCTCCGGGCCGTGGGCCGACTACCGCTGGTCCCAGGTGGCGGAGTGGACCGCGGACTACCCGCCGGAGCGTTTTGCGCACTTTGTGCACGGCGTGCCGCGGACCCATCTGGAGGAGGCGGTGCGGATCGCCCGCTGGCAGGGAGCGGGAACGATCTTCTTCACCGATCGGACGGGTGGCCGGACGTGCGGCCGGGTGGGAGGTCCGGCGGGAGGCCGGGTGGGACAGAGCGGGGCATTCGACGCGCTGCCCGGCTACTGGGACGAAATCGTCTCGCAGATCGGACCGGGTGTCTCGGAATGAGAAGGCGCGTGGCACTGTTACAGCGAGAACAACCGTACTGACAACGACCAGCTGTATTGATGAGGTCTCCGTGTCGCTGCCACCCCTGGTCGAGCCGGCTGCCGAGCTCACCGTAGACGAGGTCCGCAGGTACTCCCGCCACCTGATCATCCCGGATGTCGGGATGGACGGGCAGAAGCGGCTGAAGAACGCCAAGGTGCTCTGTGTGGGCGCCGGCGGTCTCGGCTCGCCGGCCCTGATGTACCTGGCCGCGGCCGGTGTCGGCACGCTCGGCATCGTTGAGTTCGACGAAGTCGACGAGTCGAATCTGCAGCGCCAGATCATTCACAGCCAGTCGGACATCGGCCGCTCCAAGGCCGAGTCCGCGCGTGACAGCGTCAAGGGCATCAACCCCTACGTCGACGTGATCCTTCACGAAGAGCGGCTCGAAGCCGAGAACGTGATGGCGATCTTCGGCCAGTACGACCTGATCGTCGACGGCACGGACAACTTCGCCACCCGCTACCTGGTGAACGACGCGTGCGTGCTGCTCAACAAGCCGTATGTGTGGGGTTCGATCTACCGTTTCGACGGTCAGGCCTCCGTGTTCTGGGCCGAGCACGGTCCCTGCTACCGCTGCCTGTACCCGGAGCCCCCGCCGCCGGGCATGGTTCCCTCCTGCGCCGAGGGCGGCGTGCTGGGCGTGCTCTGCGCGTCCATCGGCTCCATCCAGGTCAACGAGGCCATCAAGCTGCTCGCCGGTATCGGTGAGCCGCTGCTCGGCCGACTGATGATCTACGACGCCCTGGAGATGCAGTACCGCCAGGTCAAGGTCCGCAAGGACCCGAACTGCGCGGTCTGCGGTGAGAACCCGACTGTCACCGAGCTCATCGACTACGAGGCCTTCTGCGGCGTCGTGTCGGAGGAGGCCCAGGAGGCGGCGCTCGGCTCGACGATCACTCCCAAGCAGCTCAAGGAGTGGATCGACGACGGCGAGAACATCGACATCATCGATGTCCGCGAGCCGAACGAGTACGAGATCGTCTCCATCCCGGGTGCGCGGCTGATCCCGAAGAACGAGTTCCTGATGGGCAACGCCCTCCAGGATCTGCCGCAGGACAAGAAGATCGTCCTGCACTGCAAGACGGGTGTCCGCAGTGCGGAAGTGCTCGCCGTGCTCAAGTCGGCGGGCTTCGCGGACGCGGTGCACGTCGGCGGTGGTGTGATCGGCTGGGTCAACCAGATCGAGCCGCAGAAGCCGGTCTACTAGGGCGTGTTGCGAAAGTAGCGCCGTCCGCCCGAAGGGCGGGGCCCGCGGCGTCTGGTGCGTGCGATCGCAAGGCGGAGAATCATCCTCGTACTGGGCGTACTTGGATGAGTCCGACAACGCAGCGTGGGGGCACCTCCCGTGCCCGAAGGGCTACGGGGGAGTGCGTGCCAGGC
>NZ_JBSGZO010000700.1:0-3303 GCF_053611045.1 Streptomyces sp. NPDC054841
CGCCGCCAGAGGCCACCATCCGCCACAACTCATCCGGCGAACCGACACCACCCGGATACCGGCACGCCATCCCCACGATCACGATCGGGTCGTCGGTGGCGGCCGTATCGGCGGTGCGCAGCGCGCGGCCGGCGGAGGTCTCGTCGCCAACGATCTCGGCCACCAGGAAGTCGGCCACGGCGGTGGAATTGGGGTAGTCGAAGACCAGGGTCGCGGGGAGCCGGACACCGGCCGCTGCGGCAAGCTGGTTACGGAACTCGACGGCGGTCAGCGAGTCGAAACCGAACTCCTGGAAAGCCATGCCCGGTTGGACAGCGCTGATGTCGGTGAAGCCGAGCACCGCGGCCACCCGCGAGCGGACCAGGTCGAGCGCCGCCGCGCGCCGCGGCTGTGGTGCCAGGCGGCTCAGCTCCTCGGCCCAGGCACCGCCGGACCGCTCCGGCCGGCCGCTGGCGGTACGCCGCGCGGGTGTGCGCACCAGCCCGCGCAGCAGCGGCGGCACCCCGGTGGCCGCGGCCTGCGCCCGTATCCCGGCCAGGTCGAGGCTGATCGGTACGAGCAGCGCGTCCGCGTCCGGCGCGCAACCGGCGTCCAGCAGGCTGAGGCCCTCCTCGGCGGTGAGACCGGTGCTCCCGGACGTCGTGAGGCGCTGCCGGTCGGCGGCGGTGAGGTCGCCGACCATGCCTGCAGGCTGTTCCCACGCGCCCCACGCGAGCGAGACCGCGGGCAGCCCGTTCGCCCGGCGGTGCTGGGCAAGTGCGTCGAGGAACGTGTTGGCGGCGGCGTAGTTGCCCTGCCCCGCGTTCCCCATCACCCCGGCCGCCGACGAGAACAGCACGAACGCCGACAGATCCATGCCCTGCGTCAGTTCGTGCAGATTCCACGCCGCATCCACCTTCGGACGCAGCACCACATCCAGACGCTCGGGGGTGAGAGAGGGAATGGTGCCGTCGTCCAGGACGCCGGCCGTGTGCACGACACCGGTCAGCGGACGGCCGGCCGGGATGCCCTCCAGCACCGCAGCCAGCGCCTCACGGTCAGCAGCATCACAGGCGACGATCTCGGCCTCAGCGCCAAGGGAGGCGAGGTCGGCCACCAGCGCGTCGGCACCCTCGGCGCGGGCACCACGACGACTGGTCAGCAGCAAGTGCCGCACACCATGCTCGACCACCAGGTGCCGGGCCACAAGCGACCCGAGGCCGCCGGTACCACCAGTCACCAACACCGTGCCCGAACCAAAGCGGGAACCGACTTGCTCGAAGGCCTGGGCGCGCACCAGACGCGGCACCCGGAGCTCGCCGCCCCGCACCGCAAGCTCCGGCTCGCTGTCGGCGCCTGCCCCGGTCAGCAGCGGCCACAGCGCCGCCACGTCCAGCGCGTCATCCGGACCCAGGTCGAGCAGCACGAAGCGGTCCGGATTCTCCGACTGTGCGGAACGCACCAGCCCCCACACAGGAGCATGCGCCAGATCCCGCACACCCTCACCGGCCCCGGCCGCCATCGCACCCCGCGTCACAAACACCAGTCGCGAGTCGGCGAGCCGCTCCTCCGCCAGCCATCCCTGCACCAGTTCCAGTACGCGGTGGGTCTCGCGGCGGATCGAGGCGGCGTCCTGGGCCGGCTCGTCGGACAGCAACGGCACGAAGACGAGCTCCGGGACGCCGGATTCCGTGGTCTCTGAGACGGCGGGCTCGAGCATGGCGGCCGTTGAGGGCACGGTCGTGCGGGGGTCGGTGGCCGCGAGGAGGGCCGCCAGGTCCGCGGCGGCGGGAACCGGAGGTGCCTGCCCGGCGAGCGGGAGCGCCGCCCCACCGAGCGGGGGCCCGGCGTCGAGACAGGTCCAGGAGCCGGGCGGGGTGGCCGCCGTGCCGAGCAGGCCGTACCGCTCCCAGTCCAGGCGAAAGAGGGCGTCGGTGGCAGGGGCCAGGACGTCGGCGAGCTTGCCCGCGTCAAGCGGACGCAGCACCAGCGACCCGACCGACGCCACCGGCTGTCCCGCGGCGTCCGCGACGGACAGCGTGACGGCATCCGTGCCCGCGGGCGCGAGGCGCACACGCAGGGCGGAGGCACCGGTCGCGGTCAGGCTGACGTCGCTCCAGGCGAAGGGCAGACGGGCCCCCTCACTTCCCGAGTCCGGGAAGAAGTCCCCGAGGGCGACCGCGTGCAGCGCGGCATCCAGCAGCGCCGGATGCAGACCAAAACCGCGGACAGCGGTGTCCTCGGGCAGCGCGACCTCGGCATACACCTCGTCCTCGAGTCGCCAGGCCGCCCGCACGCCTTGGAAGACGGGTCCGTAGGCCAGACCGCTCGCGGCCAGGTCGTCGTACAACGCGTCGACGTCGACCGACGCTGCCCCGCGCGGCGGCCAAACCGACAGGTCGGCGTCCGCCGTCGGCACGGCAGAGGTGAGCACGCCGCTGGCGTGCTGGAGCCAGGGGGCGTCGGAGCCGGCGGTCTCCGCGCGGGAGTAGATGCCCACGGAGTGGCGCCCGGACTCGTCCGCATCGCTGACGGTGACGCGGAGCGCGACTCCGCCGCGTTCCGGGATGACCAGGGGTGCCTGGAGGGTGAGGTCTTCGAGCGTGGAGCAGCCGACCTGGTCTCCGGCCTGGATGGCCAGCTCCACCATCGCCGTCCCCGGCAACAGCACCGACCCCATCACGGCATGGTCGGCCAGCCACGGATGCGACTGGAGCGACAGCCGCCCCGTCAGCAGCAGACCGTCCGAGTCCGGCAGCCCCACAGCGGCCGGAACCATCGGGTGCTGCGCGGCGCCGAGACCGAGGCTGGTGGCATCGCCGATGGCGGTCGACGTCGACTGGAGCCAGTAGTGCTGGTGCTGGAAGGCGTAGGTGGGCAGCGCGGTACGTCGGGCTCCGCGTCCAGCGAACACACCGTCCCAGTCGACCGTCGTCCCGTGCGCGTGCAGTGCGCCGACAGCGGCGGTGAACGTGTCGGGCTCGGGACGATCCTTGCGCAGGACAGCAGCGAAGACAGCCTCGGTGTCCTCGGGCAGGCAGCCCTGTCCCATGCCCGAGAGGATCCCGTCCGGACCCAGCTCCAGATAACGGGTGACGTTCTGGCCGTCCAGATACGCCATGCCATCCGCGAACCGGACCGCACCACGCACATGACGCACCCAGTACCCGGCATCGCACAGCTCCTCCGCCGACGCCGGCCCGCCCGTCACATTCGACACCACCGCAATACGCGGCACCGCGTACGTGATGCCCTCGGCAACCTTGCGGAACTCCTCCAGCATCGCGTCCATGTGAGGCGAGTGGAACGCATGACTCACTCGCA
>NZ_JBSGZO010000701.1:0-3302 GCF_053611045.1 Streptomyces sp. NPDC054841
CGTGCCCGGCGGCCCTTGCACCGTGCTCGGCCCGGCGCCCGACGTCGCGGAGAGTGCCGAGGCGTACCTCGACGCCAGCGGATACCAGGAGACGGCCGGGCCGGCAGAACTGCTGGAACGGATTGCCGACGCCGGCCTGCTCGGCCGCGGCGGTGCGGGGTTCCCGGCCGCCGTGAAGCTGGCGGCCGTCCGGGACGCGGGCGGTGTGCCTGTCGTCGTGGCGAACGGCGAGGAGGGCGAGCCGGGGTCGGTCAAGGACCGCTGGCTGCTGCGGGCCAGGCCGCACCTCGTACTGGACGGACTCGCCCGCGCCGCCGCGATCACCGGGGCCGGACAGGGCTACGTCTATCTGTCCGACCCCTACGCGGCCGCACGCGTCCGCCGTGCCCTGGCCGAGCGTCCCGCCCCGCTGCCGGTCGAGGTGATCGAAACCGGTCACACCTACGTGGCGGGCGAGGAGACCGCTGCCGTACGGCGCATCAACGGCGGGCCCGCCCTGCCGTCCGCCAAGCCGCCGCGCCCGTTCGAGCGCGGCGTGGCCGACCGGCCGACCCTGGTCTCCAACGTCGAGACACTCGCCCGGATCGCTCTCATCGCCGCCCACCCGCAGCGGCGCCACGACATCGCCCGCGGCACACTGCTCAGCCTGTCCTCCGACACCGGCACGGCACTGCTCACGGAGGCTTCGTACGGCACCACCCTGCGCCGGCTCGCCGCAGTACAGGGCAGCGACGACGCGACCGCCGCGCTCATGGGCGGATTGTTCGGCGGGCTGATCGGACCGGGCTCGCTGGACCTCCCGCTCGACCACGCCGCACTGGCCGACGCGGGCACGGCGCTGGGCTGCGGTGCGATCCGCTTCATCCGGCCCGGCGAGTGCCCCGTCGCCGTCGCCTCCGACGCCGTGGACCATCTCGCGGCCGAGAGCGCCCGCCAGTGCGGCGTGTGCGTCTCGGGCACGGCCGCGATACGGGATTCGCTGCGGCAGCTGACCACCGGCACCGCGGCCGCCGACACCGCCGAACGGCTCGAGCGCTGGTCGTCCGGGCTGCCCGGGCGCGGCGCGTGCGGGCTGCTCGACGCCGCCGCAAGTACGGCGGGCAGCCTTCTCACCGCGTTCTCCGGCCTCGTGCGCGGTCATGTCGAGGCGGCGTGCCCGGCCTGCGCCGCCACACCTCCGACCGGCGGTCACCGGCTCGTGGTGCACGTGCCGAGCGTCGCCGACGACCCGCCCGCCTCCCCCACCCGCTCGGCTCCCCGCGCGTGCCCTCGCTGAAAGGACCACCGTGAAACTCTTTCTCGACTCCACCCGCTGCCAGGGCTACGGGCTCTGCCAGGAGCACGCCCCCGATCTGGTCGAACTCGACGAATGGGGCTATGCGGCGGTGCTCGCCGTCGACGTACCGCCCGGCGAGGAGGAGGCCGCGCGCGCCTGCGCCGAGAGCTGCCCCAACTCCGCACTCCGGCTGGAGAAGTGACATGGGACGTGACCTGACCGCGCTGTTCGACCCCAAGTCCGTCGCCGTCGTCGGCGCCAGCGACGACCCGGCCAAGTACGGTCACGCGGTGGCCGCCCAGGCGCTGCGCGCCCCCGAACGGCGGCCCGTCCACCTCGTCAACCGCCGCGGCGGGACGGTCCTCGGCCGCCGTGCGGCAACGAGTCTCGCCGAGATCGGGGAACCCGTCGAACTGGTGGTGATCTCCGTGCCCGGCGCCGGGTTCGAGACCGCCGTCGACGACGCCCTGGCCTGCGGTGCCCGCGCCATCGTCGGTATCACCGCCGGCTTCGCCGAGGCCGGCGCGGCCGGGCTCGCCCGCCAGCGGGCGGTCGCAGCGCGGGTGCGGGAGGCGGGCGCGGTGCTGGTCGGCCCCAACTGCCTCGGTATCGCCGACAACACGACCGAGCTGTACCTCGCCTCGGACACCTTCACGCACGGCGGTGTCGCGCTGCTGAGCCAGAGCGGCAATCTGGCCCTCGAACTCCAGCTCCGCATGGAGCCGCACGGCCTCGGCTTCTCCCGGTTCGTCTCGCTCGGCAACCAGGCCGACGTCACCCTCGTCGACCTCGTCGAGGACTGCGCACGGCACGAGGCCACTTCGGCGATCGCCGTGTACGCCGTGGACTTCGGCGACGGCCGTGCGTTCGCCCGGGCCGCCGCGGCGGCGGGTAAGCCCGTCGTCCTGCTGACCGGGGGCCGCGGCACCGCCTCCGCCCGCAGCGCCCAGTCCCACACCGGCGCGCTCACCACGTCCGCGGACGTCGTGGCCGCCGCCTGCCGGGACGCCGGTGTGGCCCTGGTGGCGACGCAGCGCGAGATGGCGGTCGTACTCGCCGCACGGAGCGCGGGGTCACGCGCCCGGGGACGGCGTACCGCAGTCTTCACGGACGGCGGCGGGCACGGTGTGATCGCCGCCGACGCGGCGGAGGCCGCCGGTCTCGACGTACCCGAACTCGGCGCCGGGGCACAGGACCGGCTGCGGGCCGTCCTGTGGGAGCAGTCCGCGGTCGCCAACCCGGTGGACCTGGCCGGCATGGGCGAGCAGAATCCGCGGTCGTACGCGGATACGGTCGGCGGACTGCTCGCGACGGACGAGGTCGACGCCGTACTGATGACGGGCTACTTCGGGGGCTACGCGGCCTCCGGCAGCGGTCTCGGGGGCGGCGGAGCCACCCTCGCCGAGGGCGAGGCCGAGGCCGCGCGGGAGATCGTCGCCCACTGGCGGACCACACCGAAGCCGCTGGTCGTGCAGTCGATGTATCCGCAGTCGCCGAGCTGCCGCACCCTGGCCGGAGCGGGCATCCCGGTGTTCTCGGCGACCGAGGACGCCGCCCGCGCGCTGGCCGCGATGGCAGTGCCGGCCGCGGACGGGGTTCCGGGGGTCGCCCCGCTGCCTCCGGCCGCCGCGCCGCTGCGCGACGCCGGATACCACGGGATACGGGGCCTCCTGGCTGCCGCCGGCGTGCCGTTCCCGCAGGCCCGCGAGATCACCTCCGAGTCCGAACTCCTCGCCGCGGCGGACGCGTTCGCAGGACCGTACGTTCTCAAGGCCCTGCATGTCCTGCACAAGTCCGACGCGGGCGGGGTCGCCCTGCGGCTCGCCGACCGGCAGGCACTGCTGGCCGCGTACCGGGAGATGCACAGCAGGCTCGGCGCGCCTTCGTACTCGGTCGAGGCGATGGCGGATCTCAGCGACGGCGTCGAGCTGATCGTCGGCGTCAACCGCGACCCGAGGTTCGGTCCGGTCGCCATGGTCGGTCTCGGCGGCGTACTGACCGAGGCACTGCACGACGTCGCCTTCAC
>NZ_JBSGZO010000702.1:0-3296 GCF_053611045.1 Streptomyces sp. NPDC054841
GGGGCTCCTCGGCGACATCGTGCTCTGCCCCGAGGTCGCCCAGAAGCAGGGCGAGGAAGCGCCGACCCAGCACTCCATGGACGAGGAGCTCCAGTTGCTCACCGTCCATGGGGTGCTGCACCTTCTGGGGTACGACCACGAGGAGACGGACGAGCGCGCCGAGATGTTCGGTCTGCAGGCGGCGATCGTCGACGGCTGGCGGGCGGAGAAGGGCCTGACCGGCCCGTCCCCGGCGCCGACCGTCTCATGAGCCCGCGCATGAGCACGGCAGTCCAGAGCATGAGCACGGCAGTCCCGCCCATGAGCATGGCCGTCCTGAGCACGGCCGTCCCACTCGTGAGCGTGGCCGGATCATGACCGGCCAACTGATCATCGCCGCGGTCCTGCTGGTCGTCGTCGCCTGGCTGGCGGCGTGCGCCGAAGCCGGTATCGCCCGTGTCTCCAGTTTCCGTGCCGACGAGGCGGTGCGCTCGGGACGGCGCGGCGCCGACCGGCTGGCGCAGGTCGCCTCCGACCCGACGCGCTATCTCAACGTCGCCCTGCTGGTGCGGGTCGCCTGCGAGATGGCCGCCGGGGTGTTCGTCACCTACGCCTGTCTCCAGGAGTTCTCCGAGACCTGGCAGGCGCTGACCGTCGCCATCGGCGTGATGGTCCTCGTCTCCTTCGTCGCCGTCGGGGTCTCCCCGCGCACCATCGGCCGCCAGCACCCGCTGAACACGGCGACGGCCGCCGCGTACGTGCTGCTGCCGCTGGCCCGCGTCATGGGCCCGGTCCCGCAGCTGCTGATCCTCATCGGCAACGCGCTGACACCGGGCAAGGGCTTCCGCAAGGGTCCGTTCGCGAGTGAGGCGGAGCTGCGTGCGATGGTCGACCTCGCCGAGCAGGAGTCGCTCATCGAGGACGAGGAGCGCCGTATGGTGCACTCGGTCTTCGAGCTCGGCGACACCCTCGTACGGGAAGTCATGGTTCCGCGTACCGACCTGGTCGCGATCGAGCGCTACAAGACCATCCGCCAGGCGCTCACCCTCGCCCTGCGCTCCGGCTTCTCCCGTATCCCGGTGACCGGGGAGAACGAGGACGACATCGTCGGGATCGTGTATCTGAAGGACCTGGTCCGCAAGACGCACATCAAGCGGGACGCGGAGGCCGAGCTGGTCTCCACGGCGATGCGCCCGGCGGCCTTCGTGCCCGACACGAAGAACGCGGGCGATCTGCTGCGCGAGATGCAGCAGGAGCGCAACCACGTCGCCGTCGTCATCGACGAGTACGGCGGCACGGCCGGGATCGTCACCATCGAGGACATCCTGGAGGAGATCGTCGGCGAGATCACCGACGAGTACGACCGGGAGCTGCCGCCCGTGCAGGAGCTGGGCGACTCGCGCTACCGGGTCACCGCCCGGCTCGACATCGGCGACCTCGGCGAGCTGTTCGGGCTCGACGAGTTCGACGACGAGGACGTGGAGACGGTCGGCGGGCTGCTCGCCAAGTCCCTCGGCCGGGTGCCGATCGCCGGCGCGAGTGCGGTGGTGGACCTGCCGGACGGGCGCTCGCTGCGGCTGACCGCCGAGGCCACGGCCGGCCGCCGCAACAAGATCGTCACCGTCCTCGTGGAGCCCTCGTGACCGACCGGTTGACCGCTGCGCAGCTCAAAGCCCAGTGCCTGGAGCAGAACGCCGCGGTGGAGGACTTCCCCTTCGGCCCGGAACACTCGGTCTTCAAGGTCGCCGGAAAGATGTTCGCCATCAGCGACCTGGACGCCACCCCGCTGAAGGTCGCGCTCAAATGCGACCCGGACGAGGCGGTCCGGCTGCGCGCCGAGTACCCGGCGATCGTCCCCGGCTACCACCTCAACAAACGCCACTGGAACACGGTGACGGTGGGCGAACTCCCGGCCCGTATGGTCCGGGAGCTCATCGAGGACTCGTACGACCTGGTCGTGGCGGGCCTGCCGAAGGCGGAGCGGCTCCGCCTCGACCGGCCCTGACCGGTCAGGGCTCGTCCGGCGGATCTTGCTGGGCTCCAGCCTGATCCACCGGACGGCCCTAGGCGCGGGCCTTGCGCAGGCCCACCGCCACCAGCAGCGCCGCCCCCACCACGATCGCCGCGTCGATCGTCAGCACGGTGCGCACACCGTCGTACAGCGCGCCGCCGCCTCGCGGGTCAGGGCCTGTCCGGTGGATCAGGCTCGATCAGCGAGCCCGGCGAGATCCGCCGGACAGGCCCTGGGCAAGGGTGCTCGGAGCTGACCGGGGTTGCCGACTTATGCTCGGCACATGACTGAGAGCACCGAACTCGACCCCGAGGACCGCAAGATCATCACGCTGGCGCGCAGCGCCCGCGCCCGCAACGGTGTGCCGGAGGGCGCGGCGGTACGGGACGAGACCGGGCGTACGTACGTGGCGGGCACGGTCGCGCTGGAGTCGCTGCGGCTGAGCGCGTTGCAGACCGCGGTGGCCATGGCGGTGGCGAGCGGCGCGAAGTCGCTGGAGGCCGCGGCGGTCGTCGCCGAGACCGACGCGGTCGCGGATGCCGACCGCGCGGCGGTCCGCGACCTCGGCGGCCCGGCGACCCCGGTCCTGCTGGCGGGCCCCGACGGGGTGCTGCGTACGACGGTGACGGCGGGCTGACGATGCCCCGTGTCTCCCGCACCTGGGCGCGCGTGGCCCTGGCCGTCGGCCTCGTCGGCGTCGTGATCAATCTGATCGACTGGGCCGTCTCCGGCAAGGTGGCCGCGTCCGACGCGTTCCCGCTCTTCCTCGCGGCGGAGGCGGCCTCCGAACTGACCACCGGCCCCCGCCGCCGCGCCCTGCGCGCCGCGGCGGGCGTGGTGCTCCTGGCAGCCGGCTTCGCCGCCGGCATCCCCGCCGCCACCGGCCTGATCCGCGGCGGGTCCGTCGACTGGCTGGGTCTGACGCTCGGCGTGCTCGTGGTGCTCTACGCGGTGGTGATCACGACAGCACTGGTGGCACGCCGCCGCGAACAGGGCTCGTCCCCGGCCTGACTGCGGCCGTCACGCCCCGCGGGTCGAGCCGTCTGCCGGCCGTCGGCTCGGCTGACCGTGCACCTCGGGCGTCCTGCGCCACGGGCGCGCTGTCTGCCGGCCGTCGGCCCGGGCGCCGCCGCGAAGGGGGCTCGTCCCCGGCCTGACCCCGGCCGTCGGCCAAGTCCGTCAGGCGCGTCGGCTGTCCCGCCCCGCGGTCCCGGCCGTCTGCCGGCCGTCGGCCCGGCCGACCGTGCACCTCCAGCCGTCCCGCACGGCGGTGGGTTTCTTTCCCCACCCCGCCCCTTCCCGTAAC
>NZ_JBSGZO010000703.1:0-3291 GCF_053611045.1 Streptomyces sp. NPDC054841
GTCCTGCGGCGTCGGGCCCTCTCCGGGGTGGTCAGGCGCTGGCGGCGCCGACCTCCACGCCGTGCTCCGCGGCAAGGCGATGCAGGTCGTCCAGCTCGGCCTGCTCGACGTCCGCCAGGAAGTCGTCGCCCGTCTCGCGGGCCCGCGTGAGGTCGGTCTCCGTGGCCTTGATGCGCTGCAGTAGTCCTGCGGTGAATGCGTCCATGGTTGCGCCCCCTCGTCGTGGGTCGATGGCGGGGTGATCACGCTCCCTCCCTGGGGGACAGAGAGCGGGGTGTGGCAAGCCACATACATGGCGTGATCGCGGGGTGTGCAGTCGTCCTCCCCAGGGCCACCCTCAGAGAAACCTCAACTCATCCGGGAATCCCGCGAATTCCCGCTGCCCCCGTGGGCCCCGTCTCCGCCTTACATCCGGTTTACGCGCGTAAGGGGCAGGATGGAGGCACACAGTCAGTGCTACAGATCCAGCCACTGACCCTCCGGTCTGCCCTGATCACAGGGGCACGTCGCAGGGGTCACGGGCAACGCCAGAGGAAGGACCAGCCACGTGCGTGTACTCGTCGTCGAGGACGAGCAACTGCTCGCCGATGCGGTGGCCACCGGACTGCGCCGGGAGGCCATGGCCGTCGACGTCGTGTACGACGGCGCCGCCGCACTGGAACGCATCGGGGTGAACGACTACGACGTGGTCGTCCTCGACCGCGACCTCCCGTTCGTCCACGGCGACGACGT
Organism: Streptomyces sp. NPDC054841; assembly: GCF_053611045.1. Classification (NCBI taxonomy): domain Bacteria; kingdom Bacillati; phylum Actinomycetota; class Actinomycetes; order Kitasatosporales; family Streptomycetaceae; genus Streptomyces; species Streptomyces sp. NPDC054841. The sequence goes on from NZ_JBSGZO010000703.1 coordinate 733, forward strand.
CTGCCGCAAGATCGTCGAGCTGGGGATGCCCACCCGCGTCCTGATGCTCACCGCCTCCGGCGACGTCAGCGACCGCGTCGAGGGCCTGGAACTCGGCGCGGACGACTACCTTCCCAAGCCCTTCGCGTTCACCGAGCTCACCGCCCGCGTCCGGGCCCTGGGCCGGCGTACGACCGTGCCGCTGCCGCCCGTCCTGGAGCGCGCCGGCATCAAGCTCGACCCGAACCGCCGCGAGGTCTTCCGCGACGGCAAGGAGATCCAGCTCGCTCCGAAGGAGTTCGCCGTGCTGGAAGTCCTCATGCGCAGCGAGGGTGCGGTCGTCTCGGCCGAGCAGCTCCTCGAGAAGGCCTGGGACGAGAACACGGACCCGTTCACGAACGTCGTCCGGGTCACCGTCATGACCCTGCGCCGCAAGCTCGGGGAGCCCCCGGTGATCGTCACCGTCCCGGGCTCCGGCTACCGGATCTGACCCGATGGCCACCGCACCCGCGCCCCCCGCGGCGCCCCCGAAACCCACCTGGGACCCGAGAGAGCCCGTCGGGCCCTGGCTGCGCCCCACCATCCGGATACGGCTCACGCTGCTGTACGGCGGGATGTTCCTGATCGCCGGCATTCTGCTGCTCTCGATCATCTATCTGCTCGCGGCGCAGGCCCTGCACTCGGCCAACGAGATGCCCTTCAAGCTGCTGCCCGACAGCAAGGTCCAGCTGACCAGCAACGCATGCCCCGCGCTGCAGTCGGGGCTGACCGCCGACCAGGCCAACACGGCGCTCAAGGTGTGCTTCGCCGCCCAGCGCCAGGAGGCCCTGGACGAGCTCCTCACGCGCTCCCTCTTCGCGCTCCTCGGCCTCAGCGTCATCGCGTTCGCCTTCGGCTACGCCATGGCGGGCCGTGTCCTCTCCCCGCTCGGCAAGATCACCCGCACCGCGCGCCGCGTGGTCGGCTCCGACCTCTCCCGGCGGATCGAGCTGGACGGCCCGGACGACGAGCTGAAGGAGCTCGCGGACACCTTCGACGAGATGCTGGACCGCCTGGAGCGAGCCTTCTCGGCCCAGCAGCGGTTCGTCGCCAACGCCTCGCACGAGCTGCGTACGCCCCTCGCGATCAACCGCACGCTGCTGGAGGTGCAGCTGGCCGACCCGGGCGCCCCACCCGAGCTCCAGCAGCTCGGGAAGACCCTGCTCGCCACCAACGAGCGCAGCGAGCAGCTGGTGGAAGGCCTCCTGCTGCTCGCCCGCAGCGACAACCAGATCGTGGAGCGCAAACCCGTCGACCTCGCCGAGGTCGCCGGCCGCGCCGTCGACCAGACCCGCGCCGAGGCCGAGGCCAAGGGCGTGGAGATCCGCGGCCGGCGCGCGCTCGCCGTCGTACAGGGCAACGGCGTCCTGCTGGAGCGGATCGCGCTGAACCTGGTGCAGAATGCCGTGCGGTACAACGTCCCTGAGGACGGCTGGGTGGAGGTCACCACCGAGACCCAGCCCGGCCAGGCCGTGCTTGTGGTGGCGAACACGGGCCCGGTGGTTCCGGCCTACGAGATCGACAATCTCTTCGAGCCGTTCCGGCGACTGCGTCAGGCGCGTACCGGCAGCGACAAGGGCGTGGGTCTCGGCCTGTCGATTGCGCGATCCGTCGCGCGCGCCCATGGTGGCCGTATCATCGCGGAGCCGCGCGAGGGAGGCGGCCTCGTGATGCGCGTGACCCTGCCGGTCTGAGGCGCGTTCTCGATGCTGTCCGCCGGAAATTGCTTCTGTTCGCTTTACGCGGAATTTTCGGGATCTGTGCCCGAGAGTTCCATGTGTGATCGATCACAGAAGCGAATTTCCAGCCATCTACTCTCCGTGGTCAAAGATCCTGTCGTAAAGCCTGGAACGTCCGGGTTTTCAGGGGTCCAGATCACGGGAAGTACACGGGGTGGCGCCCGTGAAGTGCGACATTAGGACCGTGTACGGTCCTGATCGCCATCCAACCCGATCACTCCCGAGGGGTCCGGCTGGGTGTCGATTGAGTAACAGACCTTGATGTGAGGCAAAATCTCCGCCTCAGGTCGGGCACAAGTCCGGCCTCTCACGCGTTACGTGCGCTGGAGACACCGCAAACACCCAGAGGGGGAGAGCGACATGGCAACGGACTACGACACCCCACGCAAGACCGATGACGACATCGATTCCGACAGCCTCGAAGAGCTGAAGGCCAGGCGGAACGACAAGACGACCTCCACGGTCGACGTCGACGAGTTCGAGGCCGCCGAAGGCCTGGAGCTGCCCGGAGCGGACCTCTCGAACGAGGAGCTGGCCGTCCGGGTGCTGCCCAAGCAGGCGGACGAGTTCACCTGCATGAGCTGCTTCCTCGTGCACCACCGCAGCCAGCTGGCCCGGGAGAAGAACGGCCAGCCGATCTGCCGCGACTGCGACTGAGGTCCGGTCGGTCGTGGCAGGCGGCGAACCAGTCAGGAAGCGACGCTTCCGGCGGAAGGGTTCCCCGGAGGCGCTCCAGGGCGGTCCGGGCCCGTCGGACGGCGCTCAGGCGCCTGACGGGCACGGGGACGCCGCCTACCTGCCC
>NZ_JBSGZO010000704.1:0-3253 GCF_053611045.1 Streptomyces sp. NPDC054841
AAACACGATGGCGCCGCTGTGCTTTGCGCTTCTACGGGTGCCGGCGCCCCGGGCCCCAATGACGGGCCCCCGCCGCTGACGGGCCCCGCCTGGCGGTCCCGGACCCCCGGGTCAGGCCCGGCCCATCGCCCGGGTGAGCGCGATCTCGATGACCACCCGGTCCGGGTTCGGGGCCGGGGTGCGTCCGTAGCGCTCCGCGTAACGGGCGACGGCGTCCGCGACCACCTCCGGCTCCGTACGGACCGTGGCGCGGCCCTCCAGGGTCGCCCAGCGGCCCTTGTCCACCTGGCAGACGGCGACCCGTGCCCCCTCCGAACCCGCGGCCAGGACGTTCGCGACCTTGTGGCTGTGCTTGTTGGTGATCACGCGGGCGATGCCCTTCTCGCCGCCCTCCGGGTCGTAGGTGACGCCCACCGCGACGACGTGCGGGCTGCCGTCGGGGCGCGGGGTCGTGAGCGTGCACATGTGGTACTCGCGCCAGAAGCTGAGATAGGACGTGTCGGGGTGTCGCGGGTCGATGGCCATGCCCGGAACCTACCTGCGGGGGACTTCGGCGTACTACCCTGGGCAGTGCCTTGAGTGGAATAGACTCAACTTTATGTACGTTGTGTGAGTCAAAGGTGATTCGGAGGAGGAGAGACCGCACGTGGACGCAGAGCTGACCAACAGGAGCCGGGACGCGCTCAACGCCGCCACCACCCGGGCCGTGTCCGAGGGGCACCCCGACCTGACCCCTGCGCATCTGCTGCTGGCACTGCTCGCGGGCCAGGACAACGAGAACATCACCGATCTGCTGGCCGCGACCGACGCGGACCAGGCAGCGGTACGGTCCGGGGCGGAGCGGGTGCTCGCCGACCAGCCCAGCGTGACCGGGTCCACCGTCGCCCCGCCGCAGCCCAACCGCGAGCTGCTCGCCGTCATCGCCGACGCCGCGCAGCGCGCCGAGGAGCTCGGCGACGACTACCTCTCCACCGAGCATCTGCTCATCGGTGTCGCCGCCAAGGGCGGGCGAGCGGGCGAGGTGCTGTCCCGGCAGGGCGCCACCGCGGAGAAGCTGCAGCAAGCGTTCGAGAAGGCAAGAGGAGGGCGCCGGGTGACCACACCCGACCCTGAGGGGCAGTACAAGGCCCTGGAGAAGTTCGGCACCGACCTCACGGCCGCGGCCAGGGACGGAAAGCTCGACCCCGTCATCGGCCGTGACCACGAGATCCGCCGCGTCGTCCAGGTCCTGTCGCGCCGCACCAAGAACAACCCCGTGCTGATCGGCGAGCCCGGCGTCGGCAAGACCGCCGTCGTCGAGGGCCTCGCCCAGCGGATCGTGAAGGGCGACGTCCCCGAGTCGCTGCGCAACAAGCGACTGGTCGCCCTCGACCTGGGTGCGATGGTTGCGGGTGCGAAGTACCGGGGCGAGTTCGAGGAGCGCCTGAAGACCGTCCTCTCCGAGATCAAGGAGAGCGAGGGCCAGATCATCACGTTCATCGACGAGCTGCACACCGTCGTCGGCGCGGGCGCCGGCGGCGACTCCGCGATGGACGCGGGCAACATGCTGAAGCCGATGCTCGCGCGCGGGGAGCTGCGCATGGTCGGCGCCACGACGCTCGACGAGTACCGCGAGCGGATCGAGAAGGACCCGGCGCTGGAGCGGCGCTTCCAGCAGGTGCTGGTCGCCGAGCCGTCGGTCGAGGACACGATCGCGATCCTGCGCGGGCTCAAGGGCCGTTACGAGGCCCACCACAAGGTGCAGATCGCGGACAGTGCCCTGGTCGCCGCCGCGACCCTGTCCGACCGGTACATCACCTCCCGCTTCCTGCCCGACAAGGCCATCGACCTCGTCGACGAGTCCGCGTCCCGGCTCCGTATGGAGATCGACTCCTCGCCGGTCGAGATCGACGAGCTGCAGCGCTCCGTCGACCGCCTCAGGATGGAGGAGCTCGCGCTCTCCAAGGAGACCGACGAGGCGAGCAAGCAGCGCCTGGAGAAGCTGCGCCGCGACCTCGCCGACAAGGAGGAGGAGCTGCGCGGGCTCACCGCACGCTGGGAGAAGGAGAAGGAGTCCCTCAACCGCGTCGGCGAGCTGAAGGAGAGGCTCGACGAGCTGCGCGGCCAGGCCGAACGTGCCCAGCGCGACGGTGACTTCGACACCGCGTCCAAGCTGCTGTACGGGGAGATCCCCACGCTGGAGCGGGAGCTGGAGGCGGCCAGCGAGGCCGAGGCCCAGCAGGAGGCCGCGAAGGACACCATGGTCAAGGAGGAGGTCGGCCCGGACGACATCGCGGACGTGGTCGCCGCCTGGACCGGGATCCCCGCCGGCCGGCTGCTGGAGGGCGAGACCCAGAAGCTGCTCCGTATGGAGTCCGAGCTGGGCAAGCGGCTCATCGGGCAGACCGAGGCCGTACGGGCCGTGTCGGACGCGGTGCGCCGCTCGCGGGCCGGTATCGCCGACCCCGACCGCCCGACGGGCTCCTTCCTCTTCCTCGGCCCGACCGGTGTCGGAAAGACCGAACTGGCGAAGGCCCTCGCGGACTTCCTCTTCGACGACGAGCGGGCGATGGTCCGCATCGACATGAGCGAGTACGGCGAGAAGCACAGCGTCGCCCGCCTGGTCGGCGCGCCTCCCGGTTACGTCGGCTACGAGGAGGGCGGCCAGCTCACCGAGGCGGTGCGGCGCCGGCCGTACAGCGTGGTGCTGCTCGACGAGGTGGAGAAGGCGCACCCCGAGGTCTTCGACGTCCTGCTGCAGGTCCTCGACGACGGCCGGCTGACCGACGGCCAGGGCCGGACGGTGGATTTCCGCAACACCATCCTGATCCTGACCTCCAACCTCGGCAGCCAGTTCTTGAGCGGGCACAGCCTGGTCGAGCCTCTGAGGAGCGAGGAGGAGAAGAAGCAGCAGGTCCTGGAGGTCGTGCGGGCCTCGTTCAAGCCCGAGTTCCTCAACCGGCTGGACGACATCGTCGTCTTCTCGGCCCTGTCGAAGGACGAGCTGGTGCATATCGCCGGGCTGCAGATCGGGCGCCTCGCGAAGCGGCTCGCCGAGCGCCGGCTGACCCTGGACGTCACCCCGGCGGCGCTGGAGTGGCTGGCCGAGGAGGGCAACGACCCGGCCTACGGCGCGCGGCCTCTGCGCCGCCTCGTCCAGACCGCGATCGGCGACCGCCTCGCCAAGGAAATCCTTTCGGGAGAGATCGAGGACGGCGACACGGTCCGTGTGGACCGCTTCGAGAACGGCCTGATCGTGGGCCCCGCGCAGTGA
>NZ_JBSGZO010000705.1:0-3242 GCF_053611045.1 Streptomyces sp. NPDC054841
TACGCCCAGTATGAGGACGACCCTCCGCCTTGCGATGCACCGCATCTGACGCCGCGCGCTGATCCACCGGGGATTACGGGACAGCCCTTAGGCCGTGTTTGAGGAAGCGCGGGCGGCCGGCCATGTCGTGAGGTCGCCCGCGATCCGGTCGATGCCGGTGGCGACTGTGACGTCGTGCTCGCGTCGGGTGGTGTCACGGCGGACGATCTCGTAGCCGCCCTCTTCCAGCACGGCGACGGAGGCGAACCAGGCAGGGTCGTCCTCGTCGGGCCGGACGACGACGAAAGTGTTGCCCGTGCCGTGCAGGTCGCTGATGAGCATGAACAGGGCGTCCTCAACCGGGCCGTCGACGTGGTCGCCATTCTCGCTGCCGGCACAGTAGTAGTCGGCGGCCACAAGCCCTCCCCATATCTGCGCATCGGATCGGTGGCCGGCATCGCACGACCCGTCTGGCCGGCCGGTGATCACAGCCACCGATGGATCGCCGCGACATGGACGGTCGCCTCGAACTGCCAATCCCCTCGGGCTGTGGAGCTTTTTCAAGCGGCCAACTCCACGGCGGGGCCGGCCTGGTGGTCTCGATCACGATGCGTACAGCACCCTCGCGGAACTCAGGCATGTACGTCCGCTGCTTGGACGACCCCATGAACGTCAACTTCCCCTGCAATCACCAACTCCACGCTACGAGGGGAGCGACAGGGCTTTGGCGAAGGTCTCCCACCTCCACTCGAACCAACAGCGCTGCCTCACGGCGCAAACAAGACCGGCAACAGAGCCGGATGTCGTGACCGTTCACCCTCCAGGCCCGTGCCGAAGCGACCGAGTTGCGGCTCCCCGCACTCGCGGGGATGGTCCCGTCATGGTGAGGCCGGCGCCTCGACGCCGAGTCCGAACAACGCACGCTTTCCGGGTCAACCCCTTGGGCAATCCCGCCCGGATTCCAGTCGTCGATTCCCTCGGATGCCGGCCACCCGAGAGGGTGCGCCGGCCGTCGACGTCGATGACGGCGTCGATGACGGCGTCGATGACGGCGTCGATGACGGCGTCGATGACGGCCCGGACTCGAAGAGGACCTTGTGGGGACCGTCGCCGTACCACGACACGAACACCGCAGCGGGCAAAGACGTGTCAGCCTGCCGGCCGGCTCAACGATGGTGCGGCGCGGGAGTACGGAGAGCGGGCGATCACGGGTCCGTTTCGGTCACGATCAGCTCAGACCGATAACTGACTACTCCCGCATGTGAAGGAACGGTATGGATTGTGAGGTTCACGCAAAACTCATCGATGATCCTGGAGGTACCACCGTGGTCCGTCTCCGTTCGGCGTCGCTGGCCTTGTTGACCACTGCCGCATGCGTCACGCTCACCGCGGCACCGGCCTCGGCCGCTCCCGGCGACACCACGACCATGTGCGGGAGTTCCCTGACGCCGTCCGGCTGGGTCGACGTGCAGTGGTGGAACAGCTGGCAGTGCGGCATCACGTTCAACCCCAACATGAAGAAGATCCAGCAGGTCTCCGGCCTGCCCATCGGCACCACCGTGAACGTCTGCGCCTCCACGTGGCCCCCGGCGGGCTGGGTGCAGGTGAACCGCAGCTTCTACAGCGGCGCCTGCCAGTACGCGGCGGTGCCCAGCCACGAGCCCAACACCTGGACGATCAAGCGGGTTTCCTGACCCCCGCCCCGCGCCCCGGGTGCAAGGGGCGCCGGGAGGCGGACCTCACGTCGCGGCCGCAGTGGACTGCCAGGGCCACTCGGCCGCCCGGCCAAACTCCAGGAGCCAGATCAGCCGGAACGCCGCATCACTGAGGCCGCCGAAGGTGCGACGGTGCAAACCGGTGGCTGCGCGGCCCGCAGAGCAGCCGCCCAGGTTCCAGGTGCAGACGGGCACACTCCGAAAAAGCGGCGCCGAACGTGTCGGCGCAGGGCGCCAGGCAGGCCTGTTCGCCGGTGACGACGACCACGCGGTCGTGCTCGCTGCAGTGCCGCGTGACTGCCTTTGCGGTGCTGGTCCCTGCGAGGTCGTAAAACCGGTCCAGTGCCCGCAGGACAAACCCGCCCGGCTCCAGCTCCACCCTCCGGCTGTCCGAGCCGAACCCGACGAGGCCGGCCCGCTCGGCCCAGGCCGCCAGGGCCGCGGCGAAGACGGCGGCAAAGTCCGCCCGGTTGAGTCCGGTGTGCGCGCCGGGCGTGTCGAACATCGAGCCCGACCAATCCACCAGGACCAGGGTCCGGCCAGGCAGGGCGGGCACCTGCGCCAGGGAATGTCCCAGGGCCGCCTCCAGAGCCTGCTCCCACCGTGGTGAGGGCACGTTGCGGCCAGCCGCAAGGCAGCAAAACGGGAACTGCCCAGAGCGCAGGACCTCGGTCGGGCCAAAGATCCGACGGGCCACGCCGGCGGCCACCCGGTCCCCGACCCCCGCGAGGTCGAAGTTGCGCAGATTTGCGGACGAGCGCCATCGGCCCCATCGAAAAGATCACGGCCTCCCACACCGCAGCGTCCATGGGGCGGCGCAGCCATCCCGCCGGCGCCTGCCGGCCTCTCGCAGGCAAGGACGCATACAGCCCACTTCCCGGCCCCGCGGGCGGACTGCCCAAGGGTGACTGCGCACCCCCGCCCGGCGCGGGCCCCCGGCCTCAGACGACAGAAAACGGCAGCCAGGACAGCCGGGGTAGCCGGGACGACCGGGACGACCGGGACGACCGGGACGACCGGGGTAGCCGGGACAGCCGGGACAGCCAGGACAGCCAGGACGACCGGGACGACCGGGCCGGGGCGCAGGGCTGGGCCGGGGTGGGCCGGGGCGCAGGGCTGGGCCGGGGTGGGCCGGGGCGCAGGGCTGGTCGTAGGGCTGCCCCGGCAGCGTCTTCAGCCGGCTTGTACCCGACACCCAGCACTCCGTCAAGTCCCGAGTCCTCGGAACATGACCACACGCTGCCCACCCGGCCTACTTGAAGTGCGGGCCTCACCGGAAACGAAACGAGGCAGCACGGCAAGAACGGAAATTCCCCTCGCACAAGAAATTCTTTCCCTCCTCGCCGAACCGCCAGATATCCCGGCACAGCGGCCACCAGCAAAAAGAGCCGGCCCGCCGGCTGCCCCCCGAAATTTCCGGGGAATGCCAGCAAACCCCTGCAGAAGGAGAAAATCCATGACCCGCAACGTTCACACTCACAACGAGGCCCGCCCCAACCGGCGCTTCCGCCTCGCGATGATCTTCGCGTCGACCGCAGTGCTCTCCGG
>NZ_JBSGZO010000706.1:0-3237 GCF_053611045.1 Streptomyces sp. NPDC054841
GTCAGCCCTTGAACGCCTTGACGGCCGTGGGTGCGTGGCCCGGCTCGGTCGCGAGCTCCTCGAACTCGGAGATGTCGCTGATGTCCATGGTGCGGCTCATCGAGATGTTGGTGATCCGCTCCAGGATCGCCTCGACGACGACCGGCACCCGGTACTCGGCGGCGAGCTTCTTCGCCTCCTCGAAGGCGGGCAGCAGCTGGTCCGGCTCGGTGACCCGGATGGCCTTGCAGCCCAGACCCTCGGCGACCTTGACGTGGTCGACGCCGTAGACGCCGAGCTCCGGCGCGTTGATGTTCTCGAACTCCAGGTTGACCTGGAAGTTGATGTCCAGGCCCAGCTGCGCCTGACGGATCAGGCCCAGGTAGGAGTTGTTCACGAGGACGTGGACGTACGGGATGCGGTGCTGCGCGCCGACCGCCAGCTCCTCGATCATGAACTGGAAGTCGTAGTCGCCGGAGAGCGCGACGACCTGGGCCTCCGGGTCGGCGGTGGCGACACCGAGCGCGGCCGGGATGGTCCAGCCGAGCGGGCCCGCCTGGCCGCAGTTGATCCAGTGGCGCGGCTTGTAGACGTGCAGCATCTGCGCGCCGGCGATCTGGGAGAGGCCGATGGTGGTGACGTAGCGCGTCTCCGGGCCGAAGGCCTTGTTCATCTCCTCGTACACGCGCTGCGGCTTCAGCGGCACGTTGTCGAAGTGCGTACGGCGCTGCAGGGTGGCCTTGCGCTCCTGCGTGGAGGCGATCCACTCGCCGCGGTCGGGCAGCTTGCCCGCGGCCTTCAGCTCCTTGGCGACCTCGACGAAGAGCTCCAGCGCGGCCTTCGCGTCCGAGGCGATGCCGTAGTCCGGGGCGAAGATCTTGCCGATCTGGGTGGGCTCGATGTCCACGTGGACGAACTTGCGGCCCTTGGTGTAGACGTCGAGCTTGTAGCCGGTGTGGCGGTTGGCCCAGCGGTTGCCGATACCGAGGACGAAGTCGGACTCCAGGAAGTTCGCGTTGCCGTAGCGGTGCGAGGTCTGGACGCCGACCATGCCGGCGTTCAGCTCGTGGTCGTCGGGCAGGGTGCCCCAGCCCATCAGGGTGGGGATGACCGGTGTGCCGGTGATCTCGGCGAACTCGACCAGCAGATCGGAGGCGTCGGCGCTGATGATGCCGCCGCCGGCGACGATCAGCGGGCGCTCGGACTCCAGCAGGAAGGAGATCGCCTTCTCGATCTGGGCGCGGGTCGCGGCCGGCTTGTAGACCGGCAGCGGCTCGTACGTCTCCGGGTCGAACTCGATCTCGGTGAGCTGGACGTCGATCGGCAGGTCGATGAGGACCGGGCCGGGGCGCCCGGAGCGCATCAGGTGGAAGGCCTGCTGGAAGACGCCGGGGACCTGCGCGGCCTCCAGGACGGTCGTGGCGGCCTTGGTGACCGGCTTGGCGATCGACGCGATGTCGACGGCCTGGAAGTCCTCCTTGTGGATCACGGAGGTCGGCGCCTGGCCGGTGATGCAGAGGATCGGAATCGAGTCACCGATGGCGGAGTAGAGGCCGGTGATCATGTCGGTCCCGGCGGGGCCGGACGTACCGATGCAGACACCGATGTTCCCCGGGCTGGTCCGGGTGTAGCCCTCGGCCATGTGCGAGGCGCCCTCGACATGGCGCGCGAGGGTGTGGTCGATGCCGCCGCCCTCTTGGAGGGCCTTGTAGAAGGGGTTGATCGCCGCGCCCGGCACACCGAACGCGTTGGTGACGCCTTCGCGCTTGAGGATCTCAACTGCCGCGCGGGCGGCGGTCATACGGGGCATGGAGTGCTCCTGCTTCGGCCTGGCGGATCGGGCTCTGTCGCGCCACCTGAGAGCGTCGATTCCGAGCTTGTTCCGTGCTGTTCCGGGATACTTTCCGGTGCTTTTCCGGGATGCGGAAGTATGTTTCTACTATCCGGAATCAATTTAAGCCGCCTCCCGGACTGCGTCAAGGGAGGGGCCCGGCAGCGATGGCCGAAGTCCCTCCCCAAGGCGTCTCGGTTGGTGGACGATGGACCACGAGGCGTGGCCGACAGCGCCGAAGGGGGACAGCCATGGGAGATCACGTACCGGTGCGCTGCCCGGTCTGCCGCCGTACGCACACGTTCGCGTCGCCCGTCTATCCGTGCGCCTGCGGGGCGCCGCTCGCCCCGCCGCTGCTCCGGGGCGCGCCCTGTGAGCCGATACGGCGCCGCACATGGAGCGACGACTGGGTCACCGTCCGGTGTCAGGCGTGCGGGAGGCAGGACCAGTGGCCGCAGCCGGAGCTGGGCTGCCCGTGCGGCACGGTCCTGCGCGTCCCGGTCCGGCCGGTGACGGCCGCCCCCACATCGTCCGCGGGGGCGGCGGCGTCACCACGGGCCGCTTCCGCCGCCTCGGGCGCGACGGGACCGGCGCCGGGCGGGCCGGGGTCGGGCGCACCCGGATCCGGCGGCCCGGGGTCCGGCGCCGCCCCGTCCGCGCCGCCTCCCACCCCGGCGCCGGGATCCCCCGCCTCGTCCGCCGCGGGCTCCGCCTCCGAGGCGCGCGACGGCGCGGCGAGCCCGCCCTCGCACATCCCGCTGCCCCGCACGGTCTCCGTGCCGCGCCCGGCCTTCCACCCGGTCACGATCCGCACCGAGCACGACGCGGTGACCGCCGCCGCGCTGTATCTGCGCTGGCTGGGATTCCATGAGGTCGTCCAGCCGGAGGAGCGGTCCGCCGGCGGGATCGACCTGCGCGGACCCGGTCTGGTCGCCCAGGTGGACCCCACCACCCGCCCGGCCACCCTGCGCGCCGTCGAATGCCTGTGGCTGAACGGGATGAGCTCGTCCGCGGTCGGCGTCTTCTTCTCCCTCGCGGGGTACGCGGCGGACGCACGGGCCCGCGCAGACGATCTCGGCGTCCCGTTGTTCGTCATGGACCTCACCGGCACCCCACAGCCGGTGAACGGTCCCGCGGACGAGCTGCTGTCGGCCGGCGCCTGACGGTGGACGCCCGCGACATCTCGCACGACACGGACAGCGGTCGCGCCAGGTCGTGTCTTCGAAGTCCCGTCTGCCCGGCGACGCCTGGCACGCCCTCCCCCGTAGCCCTTCCGGCACGGGAGGTGCCTCCCGCACCGGACGCCGCCGGGCCCGCCCTCCGGGCGGACGACGCTGCTTCGAGGACGCTCCCTGGGCCACCATCGCGCGGCGGGGTCGTGGTGACGGCGGCGGCCCGGCCGGCCGGTCCCTGAGCGATACTCGCCG
>NZ_JBSGZO010000707.1:0-3222 GCF_053611045.1 Streptomyces sp. NPDC054841
GGCGTGGAGTGATGATGCGTGTGCTCGTGGTCGACTCCGATGATCAGGCCGCCGAGGCCCTGGTCTCCCGACTGATCAGGAACGGACACCGGGCCAGCCGGGTCCGTTCGGGCCGAGCGGCGCTCAGGACCTGGGACCAGGCCGATCTGATCCTCCTCGACCTGGCCCTGCCCGATCTGGACGGCGTGGAGGTCTGCGGGGAGATCCGCGCCAGAGGCGGCACCCCGATCATCACCTTCACCAGCAAGGACACGGAACTCGACCGTGTCCTCAGCCTTCAGGCGGGCGCGGACGACTGCCTGGTCAAGCCGTACGGATACCGCGAGCTGATGGCCCGGATGAATGCGGTCATGCGCCGCGCCGCCGCACGTACGGGCACAGCGGCCCTGTCACGCGGCGCCCTGCACATCGATCCGGGCAGCCGGCAGGTGCGGGTGCGCGAGCGGATCATCGACGTGACCCGCAAGGAGTTCGACCTGCTCTTCCTGCTCGCCTCGTCCCCGGATGCGGTCGTGTCCCGGAGGGACCTGATCTCGAAGGTCTGGGCGGACGAGTGGGCGATCTCGAGCCGCACCGTCGACACCCATGTGAGCACGCTGCGCACCAAGCTCGGTGACGGCGACTGGATCATCACCGTACGCGGCCTCGGATACCGGCTCGGCGACGGGACGGGGAGCTGAGCACCAACGGCCGGTCAGGGCGCGTCCCGTGGATCGGGGTGCGTCTCGTGGATCGGGGTGCGTCTCGTGGATCGGGGTGCGTCCCGTGAATCAGGGCGTGTCCCGTGAATCAGGGCTGTCCTCCGTATCGTGCCGGTCCGATCCGGAAGGCGGGTCCTGGGACCGGCTCGTCTCGCACGAGGCGAGCAGCCGTTCCGCCCGGTCGTCCGCGATGTCGAGGGTGGGAAGCACGGCGGGGAGCGAGATGCTCGGCAGCACATGACACAGCAGGACGAGCACCCGGTGCGTCAGATCCGCCCGCTCGCACAGGACGTGGGACATCTCCTGAATCCCGGAGAAGGCGCCGGCCAGCATCTCCGCCGTGTCGGCAGGGTCGATGTGCGGCAGGAGTTCCCCTTGCGCCCTCGCCTCGGCCAGCAGATCCGTGAGCCGGTCGGTCCAGGAGCGGAACGGTGCGGCCCGGTCGAGGCCCTCGCCCCACCGGTCCATCGCGAGCCCGACACTCGCCCGCGTCAGCGGGTCATGGCGTAACTGGTGGGCGAACAGCAGCGCCTGGTCCGCCAGTTCCTGGAGCTTCGTCCGCTGCGGCGGCAGCGGACCGACCCTCAGCTGGGCCTCCATCACCTCGCGCGCAAGCTCCTCCTTCGAAGCGAAGTGGAAGTAGAGCGCGCCCTTGGTCACACCGGCCCGCGCGAGGATCTCGGTGATCGTGGCCGAGCTGTAGCCGCGCTCGTCGAAGACGGCTGCCGCTGCCAGCAGAATCGACGTGCGGGTCCGGATCGCTCGCGCTTGCTGTGTCATCTGTTACGTGCCCATTTCTTGTGTCAGAGCCGGGCAGGTGTGACGCGGCGGCTGTATACGAACACGGGCCCCCCATCCCAACTGCGTCCGGAACACGTACGGATAGCGACCGGAAGCCACACCCGAGGGGTGAGCTCTTTCACACCGCCACCCTCGGTCCACAGCCGCTCGGCGCATGTTTGCCGTGCGTTAACAAATCGCCGGTGATCGCTGTCGCACTCCCCCTCTGCCGATCTCCCCGCCGCCGGTCATTACAGACCGGCCGGTACGCTATCAACCTCGCGGCACCGGGTGCGGACGCACCGTCAAGCATCCCGGGAGGTCGACAAGTACAGAGAAACGTCAGAACTGCCGCCCAGAACAGCGGCACGGTCGGGTTACCGGCGGAAAGCAGCAGTGGCCGGAACGGGCACATTGGTCTGTCTACATATTGGACACCGGGCGGGTCGATCTACGTTGGCCTGAAGAGGGTGTGTACGTACGTCGGCATACTCGGACAAGATTTCACAATGTGCCTGGTCCGGGCAAGTTTACCCAGATTTATTTTGACAAACTGATGCGCTGGTTTTTAGCCTCGCTCGCAGTGGCCTGCCATGTACGTCGAGCTGGAACTACTCGCAAGGGGGAGAGTAATGAGTCAGTACTCGACCGGCACGTTGGAACCGCGAAAGACGTCGTTACCCGCACAGCACACCACTGCGACCTGGCGCGTCCTCGTGGTCGAGGGCAACGCCGACGAGAGGGAGCCCCTCGCCAACGGGCTGCGGCGGCACGGGCACCAGGTGGACGGCGCATCGACGGGAGGAGCGGCCCTCCAGGCATGCGAGGGCGCCGACATCATCCTGCTCGACCTGGAACTTCCCGATCTCGACGGCCTGGAGGTGTGCCGGTCCATCAGGTCGATGTGCGACGTCCCCGTGATCGCCGTCACCGCGTGGGGCACCGAACTGGACCGCGTCCTCGGTCTCCAGGCCGGCGCGGACGACTACCTGGTCAAGCCGTACGGCTTCCGTGAACTCATGGCCCGTATGGAGGCCGTCATGCGCCGTGCGCGGCCGCAGCAGAACAGCGCCAAGGTCGTCTCGCACGGTCCCCTGCACATCGATGCCGGCACCCGGGAAGTCTGCCTCGGCGGCCGGATCATCGATCTCACGCGCAAGGAGTTCGATCTGCTCCATCTCCTGGCGTCTCATCCGGGTACCGTTATTTCTCGTAAGCGAATAATGGAGCAGGTATGGGGGGACTCCTGGTCGCGGCGGACCGTCGACACACATGTCAGCAGCCTCCGCAACAAACTCGGAGGCAGTGACTGGATCATCACGGTCCGCGGCGTGGGATTCCGCTTCGGGCGAGGTTGATTTCACGCACAGTACCGTCGGACGGCTGGGGGTGAGTTCCGGAAACCGGAGCTCACCCCCTTTCCATTTCTGTCGCACCTGACGGAGCTGTGACATTCGCCTGGCTGTTGGCCAACAAAACAGCAGTCTCCCTGCAGAACCTGACCGAAGACTGAATGCGATCACCTTGAAGGCGGGAGCGGGTCCGGCCAATCATGGATCAGCGACCCGGTGCACTGTTCCGGAGAGAATTCCTCCCCAAAGCCGAGCACGGGTGACCGCGATTTCCGAACAGTCAGGAGATGCCCGTCGTGCGCAAGGTGCTCATCGCCAACCGAGGCGAGATCGCTGTCCGCGTTGCCCGTGCATGCCGGGACGCCGGGATCGCGAGCGTAGCCGTCTAC
>NZ_JBSGZO010000708.1:0-3220 GCF_053611045.1 Streptomyces sp. NPDC054841
CTTCGAGCCGGACTGGCAGGAGGAGCCGGTCGACTTCCACGCCGCCGCGGCCGGCGAGTTCGAGGGGACCGGCGTCGTGCAGACCGCCCGGCGCGTGCTGGCCAGCATCGAGGGCGACGCTCCGGTCCTCTTCATCGGCGTCCAGCTCTCCGCCTTCGAGGGCCCCGACCGCACCGCCCCCATGGACGCGCTGGGCCGGGCCCTCGGCCGGGCCGCCGTGAAGTGGCCGGTCAACCTGGTCCTGCTGGACATCGCCCAGGACCCGGTCGGCGACTGGATGCTCAACCGGGTCAGGCCCTTCTACACCCGGCAGTACGCATAGTCGTCAAGTTTGTGTCAGGACGGCCGCTTAAGCTGGTTTGATGACGTTGGCCGCGGCACTCGTGTGCCCAGGGCGACGTCGGGGAACGGCGGATCGAAGAGGGGTGGGACCCAGAGTGAGCGCGTCAGGCACCGCGGCGGCCGGGCAGGCCGAGCACATGCTGCGCCAGGTGACTCCCGGACGCTACGACGCGTACGAGGCGCTGCTCCACGCCCTCGCCGAGGACCGGATCTGGATGCTCCTCTGGCACGGCCAGGCCGGCTCCCCCGACGCCCAGTACGGGAACATGGAGGTGGACGGCGAGACCTACGCCCCCTGCGTCACCTCGGCCCAGGAGCTCGCCGCCTCCGGCTGGACCAGGGCGCACGAAGTGGTCACCGGCACCGACGTCGCCCGTGCCCTCTTCCCCGATCGCTACGGCCTCTGGCTCAACCCGCACGCGCCGGGCGGCGGGGTCGGCATCCCCTGGCTCGATCTGCGCCGGATCGCCACCGGCCTCGACCGGATGCCCGCAGGGCCCCTGCGGCTCACCGAGCCCGCCATCGAGATCCCCCAGTTCTACGCCCTGCTCACGCAGAACGCCCACCGCACCCCCGCCGTCCGCTCGCTGCGCAGAGCCTGGGTGCAGCCCGCACTCGGCGCCCCGTACCTCGCCATCGGTCTCGATCTGTACGACACGGGCCAGCAGTCCGTCGACACCGTGCGCGCCATGATGCAGCAGTCGATCGCCGCCGTCCCCGACGGCCTCCCCGTCTCCACCGTCGCGATGTCCGACGACTACGACCCGGTCACCATGTGGCTGCGGGCCAACGCCCGCCCGTTCTACGACCGCGAGGCCCACGCCGCGCCGCCGCAGCCGTCCGGATACGGCTACCCTCCCGCGCAGTTCCGCTGATCCGTATGCCCGAAGTTCCGCTGTTTCGTACGCCCGCAGGCCGCTGATCCACGCGCCTGTGGGCGCCGCTGTTCCGTACACCCGCAGGCCGCTGTTCCGTACGCCTGCGGGTCGCTGCTCAACAGCTCTTTGTGTCCCGGAAGTTAACCGGACGAGGTCCGATGTCCCGGATCGGACCGTTTTGGTGAGTGTCCGGGTCTCAGGTGTGCATCACCGCTATGCGGACTGTTCTCCCTGTTGGGACTCGTCTGTAGTGTTCGGCCAATCAAGACCTGACCCGGCGCATTCCAGGGGTGGACCATGCGAATATTCAAGTCCAGAGCCGTTACGGCGATTACGGCGGCCCTTGCGGTCGGCCTGATCGCCACGGGTTGTTCGAGTGACCGCGGCAAGGACGGCGACAAGGGTGGCGACAAGGACACCTTTGTCTTCGGTGCCCCGGGCGACCCGGGCTCCCTGGACCCGGCCCTCGCGAGTGACGGCGAGACGTTCCGGGTCACCCGTCAGGCCTTCGAGGCGCTGCTGGAGCACGAGTCGGGCGGCAGCAAGCTCGTCGGCGGTCTCGCCGAGAAGTGGTCGAGCGACCCGTCCGGCAAGGTCTGGACGTTCAACCTGCGCAAGGGCGTGAAGTTCCACGACGGCGAGGCGTTCAACGCGGCCGCGGTCTGCGCCAACTACGACCACTGGTTCAACTGGACGGGCACGTACCAGTCGAGCGCGGTCTCGTACTACTGGCAGACCATCATGGGCGGCTTCAAGAAGAACGAGGACAAGGAAGCGCCGAAGCAGAACTACAAGTCCTGCACCGCGAAGGACGAGAACACGGCGGTCATCGAGGTCAACGAGACCTCCGCCAACCTGCCCGGCGGCTTCTCGCTCCAGGCTCTGGCGATCCACTCGCCGAAGGCGATCAAGGAGTACGAGAAGCAGCAGGCGACCGCCAAGGGCGACGCGATCACGTACCCCAAGTACAGCCAGGAGGCCGGCACGGTCGCCGGCACCGGCCCGTACAAGATCACGAAGTGGAACAAGGGCAACAAGGAAGTCTCCCTCGAGCGCTTCGACGACTACTGGGGCGACAAGGCGAAGGTGAAGAACCTCGTCATCCGCACGATCGACACCGAGGACGGCCGCCGTCAGGCGCTGCAGGCCGGTGACATCGACGGTTACGACCTGGTCGCGCCCGCCGACATCAAGACGCTCGAGAGCGCCGGCTTCAAGGTGCCGACCCGTGACGTCTTCAACCTTCTCTACCTCGGCATGTCCCAGGAGAAGAACCCGGCGCTGAAGAAGCCCGCCGTCCGCCAGGCCATCGCGCACGCCATCGACCGCGAGAACCTGGTCAAGACCCAGCTGCCCGAGGGCGGCAAGGTCGCGACGCAGTTCATGCCCGACACGGTCGCCGGTTTCTCCGAGAACGTGACGAAGTACCCGTTCGACACGGCCAAGGCCAAGTCGCTGCTGGCCTCCGCGAAGGAGAGCAACCTCTCCATCGAGTTCTGCTACCCGACCGAGGTCACCCGCCCGTACATGCCCGCCCCGCAGGACATGTTCGAGCTGATGAAGGCCGACCTGGAGAAGGCCGGCATCCAGGTCACCCCGAAGCCCATGAAGTGGAACCCGGACTACCTGGACGCCACCGAGGCCGGCTCCTGCGCCCTGCACATGCTCGGCTGGACCGGTGACTTCAACGACGGCTACAACTTCATCGGCACCTGGTTCGCCGAGTACGACAAGCAGTGGGGCTTCAAGGACGCCAAGGTCTTCGCCGACGTGAAGGCCGGATCGGTCGTGGCCGACCCGACCAAGCGCACGGACCTCTACAAGAAGGCCAACGAGACGATCATGGCGTACCTGCCGGGTCTGCCCATCTCGTCCTCGCCGCCGGCCATCGCGTTCGGCAAGAACGTCAACCCGCCGAAGGTCTCCCCGCTGACGCAGGAGAACTTCGCCGAGGTCTCCTTCAAGTAAGACACCCCAAGGGGTCCGCCCGGCCACGGAAG
>NZ_JBSGZO010000709.1:0-3217 GCF_053611045.1 Streptomyces sp. NPDC054841
GGTGGGCCTGTGCGGGCCGGTCCGGGGGGAGGGTCCCGGCCCGCACGGGGGTCTGTCAGCCGTGCGCGGCGGCGGCCGTGAGCGCGGGAACCGCGAGCGCTTCCAGGGCGGCGGCCTGGTCGGCGTCGGTGAGCGTCTGCGCGGTCGACGTGATGGCCTGCATCACGCCCCCGGCCGTCATCTGCCCGCCCCGGATGAAGTGAGCAAGGATCATGTCCTTGGCCTCGGCTCCGATGCTGAGCGTCTTGGTGACGTGCTCGATCGTCTTCGTCGGCTCGCTGAGCGTCCTACCGGCGGCGGCCTCCATCTCCGAGACCTTGGCCTCGACGTACTCCCGTGACAGGAAGGTGCGCACGGCGTCGGCGGTCTTGGACGTGATCAGTTCCAGCGTCTTGCGCTGGGTCTGCCCGGACCAGGACACCACGCCTTCGTCCTGCTTGCCTCCGAGGTGGACGGCGCGCATGACGTCCTTGGCCATGGTCAGGCCGTTGCGGCACACCTGGATGACCGCGCGCGGGGTGATGGTGTACGCCCCGGAACCGACCTCGCTGTTGGTGATGACGAAACCGGCCGAGATCATCGGCAGTTCGTCGCCGCTGCGGCCGTCGAACGGGGAGCGGTAGCCGCGCAGCAGCGCGCGGGCCTGGATGGCGACCGCTTCGGACTCCACCCGCACATACATGCGCCGATCGGTCAGGTCACACCCCGTCACCCGCGTGGGGTGGCCGGACTGCTGCACCCCATCCAGGGCGGCGAGCAGCATGTCGAAGTTGTCCATGAGCTTGTAGCTGTCGGACAGCAGCGCACGGGCCACGCCCTCGGCGGGCGGCATGCCGGGGCCGTTCTCGCCCCGGAACGCGCGGAGCATGAACCGACGCTCCGGCTCCTGCCGCAGCCACGCGTTCACGTTCTCGTCCAGGAGCGGGACGTTCTCGGCGCGCATGCGGCGCAGATAGGCGAGCGGGATACGCAGCTTGTCGCAGATCCCCTCGTCGGCGACGGCGGTGGGCCGGTAGATCCCGTCGACCTCCGTCACACCGTCCTCGGTGATGAGGGACTCGACACCCTCGACGTGCACGTTGCCCTCACGGAACCGCAGCGCGGACGCGGGGGCGATCACGTCCAGCTTCCGGCGCTGCTGGTCCTCCAGGATGCGGACCAAGTCGGAGAGTTCGGCGTTTCGGGCACCAGTGGGGGCTACGTTCGTGGCGCGCTCGGCGTACTGCTGAGTCATGCGGTGTTCCCCTTCGTGTTGGCTTTCTGCGGTCCGGGACGGGGCCATCGCCCCGGACAACTTCAATAATAGTGTGTCTCAGGGGTGAGTAAACCCACCCCTGACCAGCACACTTAGACCAGCGTGCGGTAATCGGGCAGAGGTGTCAGGCTCTCGCGCCGTACGTTCGTGACTATCGGCACGGGCGCGACACCGTGCATCTCGCACAGGTCGTAGCGCAGCGTGGGGGCCTCGCCGAACGGGTCGGCATGGGCGTGGATCGCGTTGACCCAGTACGTACCATGACGCCGCGTCACGCTGCCGTGGTACCTGACCTTCTGCCACAGCACCGGGCCAGCGTGCTGCGGGTCCAGACTCCGCGCCACCGCGATCACGAGCCCATCCGCTACCCGCTCGGACATCAGCACCACGAACGCACGCGCCACCGTCGCACGGTCGACCGGCACATCAGCCATCGCCGGGCCCGTGTGACCAGTGCGCACACCCATCGCCCAACCCAACTCGAAGAACGGCCGGACCAACTCCAGCTGCTCATACGGGACACGCAGCGCCTCCGGATCGCGCTCGCTGCGCGCCAACTGCCGCAACGCATATCCGGCCTGCTCCCGCTCTGCTACCGAAAGCGGCGCTCCGGGCTCCTCGACCTGCTCAGTGATCCGCGTGTTCTCCATGGCTTCCCTTCTCCTCTCGGTGATGCCGGGCGGAAGGGGGCGCCCCGTCCGGGCGCCCCGGACGATCACCTCAGGAACCCACGCGTCCGAAGAAACTCGGCCGTGAGGAGCGCAATTCCAGTGGGCTTGTAGATCTGCGGGAATCGCACCAACTCCACTTCGGTGCGCCCCTTCGCGTCCGGCTCGATCAGTTCGTGAATGAGCCGGTAAACACCGTCACCCGTCGGCATTTCCAGCACCACGGGGCCAACCGTGGTGTCGAAGCGAACCCCGGTGTAGTTCGCGTCGGAGTTGTGCACGATCTTCGCTCCTGCCCGCTGGCACATCAGGGGCAGGAAGTTCGCAATCGTGCGGGCCTGAATGGCAAGGCCGGTCATGGGGGCATTCTGGCCGCCACGCACACGGCGGACGATTCCGTCAGAGATCTGGATTTCCATGTTTTCCCCTTCGTTGGTTCTTGCGGTTCCCGGGAGTCGCCTCCCCCGGTACTTCAAATAATAGTGGATGTGATCGCTGGGGGGAAGACCCGTTGCGCTCCGAGTTGCGGTAGATGTTGCGTCATGATGTTGCGTCAGGTGTTGCGCTGGATGTTGCACGGCCTGGCGGCCAGCCTCC
The DNA here is from genome assembly GCF_053611045.1 of Streptomyces sp. NPDC054841. Lineage (NCBI taxonomy): Bacteria > Bacillati > Actinomycetota > Actinomycetes > Kitasatosporales > Streptomycetaceae > Streptomyces > Streptomyces sp. NPDC054841. Next base: position 2,521 of record NZ_JBSGZO010000709.1, read on the forward strand.
GCGTCATGCCAGGTCAACGGCCTGCGGGCGTGTGGTCGGCCCGCTGACATCCCCTCTGCTGCCACTTTCCCGCACCGGTAGAAGGATGAGTAAGGATGGGGGCGGGTGTGGTCGGGCGGCGGCCTCGGCGATCGGGCACGGCCTAGGGGTGGCTGCGCGTCGGCTCCGCCGCCGCGCTCGCCGGGTGGGGCGCGTGGGGCCGCATCGACCCCTGTGTAGCGACTGGGGTGGTGGTGGGGTGGAGTTGCTCGCCCGCCCTCCCCACCTTGCTTTTCCTCCGGACCCTGGCTCGGCTTGTCCGGGCGGGGGGCGCCTTGCCGGAGGCAGGCACCCCCCCCTGAGCCCCGGCTCTTCCAACTCCCCGCGCCCAAGGGGGTTGGGCCCCGGAGGGGCCCTGCCCCTCTCCGGTATTCCGTGGTTTACTTTCTCCCACGGAATACCAATCAATTCCCTTCCCCTTTCGGAGAATCGGAGATTCCCCGAAACACCCTTCCCACGCACCGCACATGAATTCCCCTCAACTAAAACCCCAACTCCCCACCCATAAAACAAAACCCGCCCCTTTTCTTTTCGTGCCGGAGGCACGCACGTTATTGGAAATTGGCCGGAGGCCAAATTCCATAACACCCCGCCGGAGGCGGGCAATTCGCGCGGGGACGCGCGAAACGAGCAACGCGAGTATTCGGCTGCCGGAGGC
>NZ_JBSGZO010000710.1:0-3216 GCF_053611045.1 Streptomyces sp. NPDC054841
CGGAACCGGCGCGAATCGCATCTGATGCGAACTGGGCGCTCGTTGCGCCGCGTTGGCCGATCGGGCGTAAGGAAGCCGCTGATCAGTGAATTGAGGGTTCACCGTGTGCCTGCCGAGACGGTAGCGGACCGGCCGGGCCCGTGTCGTTCCGCTTCACTCGATCGGATGGCTGACCTGCCGTTCCGTCCCGGGCTTCGCATCTGATGCGAGATTCTCGCGCCGGATGCGATCTACGGAGCGTGACGAATTGGCAGGCAACAACAGGGCGGCGCCGGGGGCCGCACGGCTGCACCTGGCGGACGGGGTGCCGCTGCTGCGACCGGAGGAGCAGGTCTTCGAAGCGATGCTGGACGGCTGGCGCAACCAGCAGCTGGCGCGGAACCTCGCGCTGTCGACCATCAACGGCCGTGAGCGGAAGGTGCGGGCATTCGCCACCCATGCGGACGCCTTCCCTTGGAGCTGGTCCTCGACGCTGGCGGACGAGTGGTTCGGCGACCTGCGGGCGGTCCGCGGCTGCGTCCGCTCGACGCTGCGCGGCTACCAGGAGGCGGTGCGGCTGTTCTGCGACTACGCCACCGACCCCGCCTACGACTGGGCGGCCGAGTGCGAGCGCCGGTTCGGCACCCATCCGATCCAGGTGTGCCACGAGTGGAACACCGCCGTGCACATGCAGGAGTGCGAGGCCGAGTCCCCGAAACGGGCCTTCACCCGGGATGAGTTGCAGGCGTTCTTCGACCACGCCGACGACGAGGTGACCCGGGTCCGCGGACGCGGCCGCAAGGGATGGCTGCCCGCCTTCCGCGACGCGATGCTGTTCAAGACCGCGTACGCCTACGGGCTGCGGCGCAACGAGACGCGGATGCTGGATGTCGCCGACTTCGGCCGCAACCCCGAAGGGACGGAGTTCGGCGAGTACGGCGTCTGCTACGTCCGCCACGGCAAGGCCAAGAAGGGCTCACCCCCCAAACGCCGCAGCGTACTGACGGTATGGGAGTGGTCCGCCGAGATCCTCGACCAGTGGACGAGTGAAGTGCGGCCCGCCATGCGCCACGCGGACGGATCCGCCCTGTGGCCGTCCGAGCGCGGACGGCGGGTCGGCCTGCAACGGCTGGACTCCCGCTTCGCCGCCTACCGCGACGACCTCGGTCTGGACCCGGTTCTGGACTTTCACTCGCTACGAAGGTCCTACGTCACCCACCTGATCGAAGACGGCTGGGACGCCCTATTTGTCCAGCAGCAAGCCGGCCACGACCATGCCAGCACAACCTCGATCTACACCTGCGTCTCCTCCGACTTCCGCACTCGCACGCTGCGGCGGGCGCTGGACGCCACGGTCGAGGCCGCGCTCAAACCCGTCAGGAGGGCGTGATGAAACGCCAGGTCAGCTACCAGTGGCGACTGCGGGAGCGGATGGCCGCCGCCGGTATGTTCACGACCAGCGAGCTGGCCCCGCCGCTGGCCGAGCGGGGCATCAACCTCTCGCTCTCCCAGGTCCATCGGCTGGTCACCGGCACCCCCGAGCGGCTGTCGCTGCCGGTGCTGGCCGCACTCTGCGACATCTTCGAGTGCACCCCGGCCGACCTGATCGCCACCAAGGCCGAGAACGCCACCATCCGCAAGGTCGCCACCGGCGACGCGGTCGTCGACCTGTCGGCGGTCCGTCCCAAGCGCGCCCGCATCCGGCCCGAAGGATGAGCCGGACCCGAGTGCCCGCGAGCGCGCGGGTCTGCACCCGCTGCGGCCGGGCAGTGCGGCCCGAGACGAACCACTGGCCCGAGGGCTACATCTGCCAGACCTGCATGACCCGGGCCCTGGAGACCTACGGAACGTGCGTCGGCTGTGGCGTCGATCGGCTCACCCCGGGCCTCGCGCCGGACGGCGGCAAGCTCTGCACTGACTGCGCCGGTGGACTCGGCGACTTCACCTGCGAACGCTGCGGCCAGGAAGCCAGGCGCTACCGGCGAGGGATCTGCGGCCGATGCGTCCTGACCGAACGTCTCCATTACTTACTCGACGACGGCTCCGGCTCCGTCCGCACCGAACTGCTCCCGCTGTTCGATGCCCTGCGACAGATGCGCCGCCCCTGGGGCGGACTGACCTGGACGAACCATTCCCACGTCCAGCGCAACCTGCGGGCCCTAGCCCGCGGCGAAGTCCCACTCACCCACGACGGACTGAGCCAACTCACACCTTGGCGGTCGGTCGCCTACCTGCGCGACCTGCTCATGCGGAGTGGTGTCCTGCCCCCGGCCGACCGGCAGCTGCTGCTGTTCCAGAGGTGGCTTGCCGAGAAACTGCCCGCCATCGACGGTCCCGGGCCTCGGCGCCTGCTGGAGCTCTTCGCCACCTGGCACGTCGAGCGCCGCCTGCACACCCTGGCCGACCGCTGCCCGCTCACCAGCAAGCAGATCCACCAGGCCCGCAACGAGATCCACCTCGCGACCGCTTTCCTCGCTCACCTCGCCGAGCGCGGACGAACCCTCGCAGAGTGCACGCAGGCCGATGTCGACGACTGGTACGCAGGCGGCTACACCGCCCGGCGCCTCACCCATGCCTTCCTGCGATGGGCGATGCGGTCCAACCACATGCCCACGGTCACCATTCCGCACCACTCCACCAGCAACCCAGCCCCGCTTGCTCAGCACCAACGGCTCACCCTGCTACGGCAGGCCGTCAACCGTGACGACATCCCTCTCCAGGACCGCGTGACCGCCGCGCTCGTCCTCCTCTACGCACAGCCCCTCACCCGGATCGCACGGCTCACCATCGACGATGTCCTCCGTGAGGACGGCGAGGTCCAGATCCGGCTCGGCGACCCTCCGTCGCCCGTCCCTGAGCCCTTCGCCGGCATGCTGCTGGACTACCTGGGCCAGCGGCCGAACACCATGACCGCAACCAATCCGGGCGCCCGATGGCTCTTCCCAGGCCGACGGGCCGGACAACCCATGACCTCGGACACCCTCGAAATTCGTCTCCGCGACCTGGGCTTCCCCACCCAGCGAGGACGCACGTCGGCGATCCGCCACCTCGTACTCCAGGCCCCTGCCCCCGTGGTCGCCCGCATGCTCGGCTACCACGACGACACCACCGCCCAACTCGCCGCCGAGAGCGGAGGGACCTGGAGGCACTATGCCCCCGGCGACCACTCACGGTGAGCCCAAGCCCTCATCGGCCACGGAATACGCGAGTCTCGATTACGCGAGGTCGCCAGTTCTG
>NZ_JBSGZO010000711.1:0-3214 GCF_053611045.1 Streptomyces sp. NPDC054841
CACTGGCAGTGGCCGATGTCGAGGGTGAGGCCGAGGGGTTCGGGGTCGCCGAGGAGGGTGCGGAGGTGGTGGAAGTCGTCGAGGGTGGCGAGGAGGTGGCCGGGTTCCGGTTCGACGGCGAGCGGGACGCGGGCGGTGGCGGCGGCGTCCAGGACGGGAGTGAGGGCGGCTTCCAGGCGGTGCCAGGCGGTGGTGGCGCCGGTGCCGTCGGGGGTGATGCCGCTGAAGCAGTGCACGGCGTGCGCGCCGAGGTCCGCGGCGACCTGCACGGCGCGGACGAGGAGTCCGGTTCGGGCGGCGCGGCCGTCGGGATCGGGGTCGAGGAGGGACGGGCCGTGCTTGCGGCGCGGGTCGAGGACGTAGCGGGCGCCGGTCTCGACGGTGACCTCCAGCCCGAGGTCGGCGAGGCGGCCCGCGAGGCGGCGGGTGCGGGAGGCGAGGTCGGGGGCGAGGGGGTCGAGGTGCATGTGGTCGAGGGTGAGGCCGACGCCGTCGTAGCCGAGGTCGGCGAGGAGCGCGAGGGCGTCGTCGAGGCGGAGGTCGGTGAGGCCGTTGGTTCCGTAGCCGAGGCGCAGGCTCATGTGGGGCTCACCTTCCGGGCGAGGCGTCGGGCGACGGGGATGAGCGCGAGAACGGCGAGCCCGGTGCCGGCGGCCCCGGCGCGGGCGGCGAGGGCGGCCTGCAACGGGATCATGGCGCGGATACCGGCGCCGACGGCGCGCTGGGTGAGGGGTGGGGACGGGTTGAGAGCGGCGTGGAGGAAGGGGGTGACGGTGGTGCGGGCGTAGGTGGTGGTGGCGAGTGCGGCGAGGAGTTCCGCAACCGGGGGCGAACCACCGGGCCCCTGCGAGGGGGTCGGCCGGCGGGGCAGGTTCCGCTCCCCGGTGCGCGGGGGCAGCGGCGTCCCGCCGTGAATGCGTGGCGGCAGTGGCGTCCTGCCGTGAATGCTTGGCGGCAGCGGCGTCGTCACGCGCGCGCTTCGCGGCGCGGGCTGACCGGGCGTACGGACGCGGGCCGTCAGGGTGGCGAGCGTCAGGGCCGTCGCCAGGGCCGCGAGGGGCGCCTTGGTGGAGCCGCCCTGGACTTCGTGGCGGGAGACGGAGGTGATCGCGTAGGTGTGGGCACCCAGGAGACCCGCGTGCGGGAGCGCGCGGGCCAGGCCGGTGGGGTGCGTTGCCGTGGCGCCGAGCAGGAGGTCCAGGGCGCGGGCCGATGCCATGGCGGCCGGGCCCACCGGGGTGTGCTTGAGGCGCAGGTCGTACGACCAGACGGTCGCGGTCAGGACCGAGGCCACGAGCAGTGCCGGACGGCCGGCCCGCGCGGCGAGGGCAAGCCCCGCCGCCGTGAGGGCACCCGCAGCGGCCAGGGCCGCGGCCGGGCTGATCCGGCCCGACGGGATCGGCCGGTGCGGGCGGTCGACGGCGTCCTCGTCGCGGTCGGCCCAGTCGTTGAGGGCCATGCCCGCCTCATAGAGGCACAGGGAGGAGCCGATGGCGAGGGCGGTGCCCCGGTTGGCGCGCAGGCCGACGGAGGCCGCGCCCGCGAGGGCGTCACCGGGAACGGTGAACAGGGCGGAGACGCGCAGCAGTTCGGCCCAGGCCTTGAGCCGCCCACGACACGCCTCGGAAGCACGTGGCCCCACCGCTCCCGGCGGCTCCACCGCCGTCGGATCTCCCGTCGGTTCGGCCGCACACCCGGCCAGGCCGCGCCCGGCCGTTGCCCCGGGCACAGCCCCCCGTGCCGTGCCCGGGTCGCCGTCGGCCGCCGCGGTCCCCGGCGTCGGCGTCGGCGCCGCGGTCCGCGCTTCCGCGGGCCCCGGTACGGTGCGCGGCCGCTCCGTAAGCCCGTGGTCGCTGCCGGCTTCCGCGCGTGTGGGCTCACCGTGCGCCTCCGCACGTCGCGGCGCGGTGCTTCGCGCCCCGCGCCGAGGTGTGGGGTCCGGGTGTGCCGGTGACAGGTGTGCCGCTGTCCCGCGCAGGAGGCCCAGGAGAGCCAGGGCGCCCACGGCGCCGAGGGCGCTCCGTCGACGGCGCCCCGTCACCGGGACTCCCCCAGCCGCGCCGCGAAGGCGAGCAGCGCGGCGTACTGGTCGGACAGTGCCGCCGGGGCGCCTGCGTCCGGATCCTTGAAGTAGAAGGCGAGTTCGGGGAGCGGGCCGGACAGTCCGGCTTCGTGGGCGCGGGCCACCAGTCGCACGAGGTCGAGCACCAGTGGCGCCGCGAGAGCCGAGTCGCAGCCTTGCCAGATGGTCTGGAGGACCATCCGCGAGCCGAGGAAGCCGTCGAAGGCGATGTGGTCCCAGGCGGTCTTCCAGTCGCCGAGTGCCGGTACGTCGTCGATGTGGACTTCGCCTTCGGGGGCGGCGCCGAGCGTGTTGGTGAGGACACGTTCCTTTCCGGCGTTCTTCGCGGCGGCCGCCGCGGGGTCGGCCAGCGCAGCCCCGTCCCCGCCGCCCAGGAGATTGGTGCCGGACCAGGCCCGTACGGACAGGGCGCGTTGTACGAACATGGGGGCGAGCACGGAACGGAGCAGCGTCTGGCCGGTCTTGCCGTCCCGGCCGGCGTGGGGAAGTCCGCCGGCGCGGGCGGCGTCCTCGAGGGCCGTGGTGCGCAGCCCGGTGGAGGGGGTGAAGTTGACGTATGGGCAGCCCGCCCGGACCGCCGCGGCCGCGTAGAGGGAACTTGCGGGGAGTCGTTCGGATTCCTGAGCCGGTGCGGGCTCCGTCGAGGCGACGTTCACCACGATGACCCGGGCGAGTGCGTGGCGCTCGCGGAAGGCAACGATGTCGGCGGCGAAAGCTGCGATCAGCTCGACGTCGCCGCGAGAGTCGCCCGGCAGCGGGCCGCCCGCCCGGATCTCCTCGTTCGCGGCGGCCAGTTCGCCGTGGACCGCCGATGGCAGACCGTGCGGCAGGACACCGCCCGCGGCCAGCAGCTCGGCCCGCTTGGGCAGGGGGCAGCCGGCCGTGTCGTGACCGCCGAAGACCAGGGAGGACAGCGGCGGCAGCCCGGATCCGGCGAAGGGCACGGTTTCCGTCACCATGCCCGTCGCCGGGTGCAGCCCGGCGGTGACCGCCGCGCATCCGGCGACCGCGGTGGTGGCGACGGAGCCTCGTGCCCCCACCAGCCAGACCCCGGTGCACGACACCGATTCGTTCCTGTTCGGCACGGCTGCCTCCCTGCTCTTCCTGTGGTGGGACGGCGGGCGGGGGTAC
>NZ_JBSGZO010000712.1:0-3209 GCF_053611045.1 Streptomyces sp. NPDC054841
TCTTGACCGAGGCGTAGTGCCGGTACTGGAAGTCGGGGCCGTACCGCTTCAGCCCGGCGGCCGACCGCGCCACGATCTGCGGGTCCAGCGTGGGCAGCGGCAGTGCCCAGGCGCCGGTCTCCTTGCTGAACCGGGGCGCGGACAGCGGCGCCCTGGCCCGGCGGCCCACCAGGCGCGGTTCGTGCAGCCGTCGCTCGTGGGCCGCGCGGACCGTCTGGCGCTGCCGCCCCATCGCGGTGACCGCGGAGGCGAACGTACCGCCGGAGAACATCCCCCCGCCGCGAACGAATCCGTCGACGCGCAGCGGTACGTCTTCCGGCAGCTGCAGGACCGTGAAGTACGCCCCCAGGTCGTGCGGCACCGAGTCGAAGCCGCACGCGTGCACGATCCGGGCGCCGGTCTCGCGGGCCCGCGCGTCGTGCCGTACGAACATGGTGTCCACGAACTCCGGCTCACCCGTGAGGTCGGCGTAGTCCGTCCCGGCCTCCGCGCAGGCCGCGACCAGCGGCTCCCCGTACCAGACGTACGGGCCGACGGTCGTCGCCACCACATGGGTGGACTCGGCGAGTTCGCGCAGCGAATCCGGGTCCGCCGCGTCGGCGACGATCACAGGCAGTCCGGAGCATGCGGGATTGATCACGGCGAGCCGCTCGCGCAGCTGCTCCAGCTTGGTGGCACTGCGCCCGGCGACGGCCCAGCGGCAGCCCTCGGGCGCATGCGCGGCGAGGTACTCGGCAGTGAGCGTGCCGACGAAGCCGGTGGCTCCGAAGAGCACGATGTCGTACGGCCGCTCCGGCCCGTTCTGCCTGTTCACTAGCCCCTCCGCCTGGCTCGAGGTCCTGCCCGCCCGGTCCCGCCGGGCTCGTCGACCGGACAGGACCTTGCCCCGCGCCGACGTCGGTGGCCGAGGCTAGCGTGAGACAGGACAGTCCGCGCGACCGGGAGGACGGGATGGCGGCAGCACCGAAGCATGCCCTGGCGAAATGGGAGAAGGTGCGGTCCTTTGCCCTGGGCCTGCCGGGCGCGGCCGAGGAGTTTCCCTGGGGCGAGACGGTCGTCAAGGTCAACAAGAAGATCTTCGTCTTCATGGGTGTGGACGACGGCAGCCATCCGCTGGGCATAGGCGTCAAGCTCAAGGACGAGGCGATGCACGCGCACGCCCTGTCCTGCCCGGGTGCCGAGCCGTCGGGCTACGGCCTGGGGAAGGCGGGCTGGGTGCGGATCCCACGCGCCCGGAAGGGTGCTCCTACGGCGGACGTGCTCTGCGACTGGGTCGCGGAGAGCTACCGGACGATCGCCACGAAGAAGTTGATCGCGGTGCTGGACGCGCGCTGAGTTTCCGCCGCCGCAGGCCGCCTGTGGAAAAACAAGCGCTCGCTTGTCCACAGGGCTTGTGCGGAGTGGAACCCGTTCTTAACATCACTGATGTTACATCAGTTGTGTCATAGCGCTGGGGGCCTTGATGGCAGCGACAGAGAACGGTCCGCCGAGCGGTCCGCTGGCCGGGGTGCGCGTGGTCGAGCTGGCGGGCATCGGGCCCGGCCCGTTCGCCGCCATGCTGCTCGCCGACCTCGGCGCCGACGTCGTCCGTATCGACCGTCCCGGCGGCGCGGGACTCGCGATCGACCCCGCGTACGACCTCACCAATCGCAACAAAAGGTCTGTTCTGATCGACCTCAAGGCCGACGGCGGACCGGAGCAGGTGCTCGGCCTCGTCGAGCGCGCCGACGTCCTCATCGAGGGCTACCGCCCGGGTGTCGCCGAGCGGCTCGGCGTCGGGCCGAAGGAGTGCCACGCCCGTAACCCCAAGCTGGTGTACGGCCGGATGACCGGCTGGGGGCAGGACGGGCCGCTCGCCCAGCGCGCCGGTCACGACATCGCGTACATCGCGATCACCGGCACCCTCGGCATGATCGGCAAACCCGATGAGCCGCCCGCCGTCCCCGCCAATCTCGTCGGTGACTACGCGGGAGGCTCGCTCTATCTCGTCATCGGCGTGCTGGCCGCACTGCAGCACGCCCGTGGCGAGGGCGGCACGGGCCAGGTCGTGGACGCGGCGATCGTCGACGGTGCCGCCCATCTGGCCACGATGATCCACGGAATGATGGCGGCCGGCGGCTGGCAGGACCGCCGCGGTGCCAATCTCCTCGACGGCGGCTGCCCCTTCTACGGGAACTACGAGACCGCCGACGGGGAGTACATGGCGGTGGGGGCCCTTGAGCAGCAGTTCTACAACGAGTTCATCGAGCTGCTCGGCATCAAGGACGAGACACCGGCCCGCAAGGACTTCGCCCGCTGGGACGAGCTGCGCGCAGCCGTCGCCGACCGCTTCCGCACGAAGACGCGCGAGGAGTGGACCGCGGTCTTCGAGGGCTCCGACGCGTGCGTCGCGCCCGTACTGTCGCTGCGCGAGGCGCCGAGGCACCCGCACCTCGCGGAGCGCGGCACCTTCACCGACCACGGCGGGATCACCCAGCCGGCCCCCGCACCGCGGTTCTCCGCGACTCCGGGGTCCCTGCGCCGCCCGCCCGCCCAGCCCGGCGCGGACACTGAAGAGGTGGCCCGCGACTGGGGCGTACCCGGCATCCTGCACACGGACGGAGACCGCTGATGGAACTGTCCACTCCGTTGAGCTACGCGGGCGATCCGCGCCGGGCCGCCGACGAGGTCGCCGCGCTGGAGTCCGCCGGGCTGGACGCCGTCTGGGTCGCCGAGGCGTACGGCTTCGACTCACCGACGATCATGGGCTATCTGGCGGCCCGTACCGAGCGGATGAAGATCGGTGCGGCCATCCTCAATGTCTACTCCCGCACCCCCGCGCTCCTCGCCCAGACCGGCGCCGGCCTCGACGCGATCTCCGGCGGCCGGGCGATCCTCGGCCTCGGCGCCTCAGGACCGCAGGTGGTCGAGGGCTGGCACGGTAAGCCCTACGACAAGCCGCTCGGCCGCACCCGCGAGGCGATCGAGCTGTGCCGCCGGATCTGGCGGCGCGAGGTCATCGACCACCACGGCATCACCGACATGCCGCTTCCGCCGGAGAAGGGCGGACGGCTCGGCAAACCGCTGAAGATTCTCACCAAGCCGGTGCGCGACACGATCCCGCTGTACGTCGCCTCGCTCGGCCCGGCCAACGTCCGGATGACCGCCGAGATCGCCGACGGCTGGCTGCCGACGCTCTTCGTGCCCGAGAAGGCCCACCAGGTCTGGGG
>NZ_JBSGZO010000713.1:0-3193 GCF_053611045.1 Streptomyces sp. NPDC054841
GCCCCGCCCGGGGCCCGCCCGCCGTCCCCCGGGGCGGGGGGCCCCACTTCGGGGGGGTGGACCTCTCAAGGGTGAGCATTTCAGGTGGTGCTGACGGGTGGGCCGGTGCCCGGATACGCTGGGGTGCCCAGCTCAGAAGGTGTGCGGGGCGCGGTAGTTGGGAACAGGCCGCAGTGCGGGCGGTGGCGGCGATGGGGGCGGCAGTGACGGACCAGGCATTCGATTTCTCTCCCGGGGCGCAGGTCCCGCTGCAGGGCTCGGCCGGTCAGACGGCGGCGACCCACGCCCTCGCGTCCGCCGCGTACCGTGACACCCCGGTCGACGAGATACTGAAGGCCAACAACGAGTGGCACGAGTCGACGGTGAAGAAGGGCAAGTTCTCGCTCTTCGAGCCGAATCTGGGCGAGGCCTTCTCGCGGGCCGTGCAGGTGCGGATGCTGGGCGGGGCCCGTAAGCCGCTCATCCAGTCGTTCGGCACCGAGCCGCAGGCCGTGGTGGAGCACGCGCTCGCGGCGACCAGGATCCGCAAGGAGCGGGATGCGCGGCTGACCACGGTCATGGTGCTGTTCGGGCTGCTGTTCCTGCCCGGACTGCTGCTGTGGATGGGCATCTTCCAGCTGCGGCGGACGATCGCGGGGGCGCAGGACAAGCGCGCGGGCGCGCTCGGCACGGCGCTGCTGGTCGCCGTCGCCGGCCTGGCGGTGATCTTTCTGATCCGGCTGCCGTTCACCGGCCTCTGGGCGTACTACCTGCGCGGGATGATCGTCGCCCCGGTCATCGGCTGGCTGCTGGCGAAGCGGATCTGCGAGTCCACCGCGAAGGACATGCGGGAGCGCTGGGAGAGTCTGCTCTCCGGGGGCGCCATCGGCGCCAAGGTTCCCGAGGCCGTCCCCGGCAATCCGAACGAGACGGCCGCCGAGCAGCTGCGCCAGGCCCTGGAGAAGCTCACGGCCGAGCAGCAGTCGAATTCGGTCTTCTACGCCGGCCCCAAGGGAATACTCGGCATGGGCACCCGCTGGGGCAGCTGGCAGCTCGCCGAGGAGCTGGTGGCCAAGGAGCCGGGCAAGGAGTTCCACCAGTTCCGCAGCTGGGACGTCATCAAGGTCATTCACGACCAGCTGACGCTGCTGCAGCGCGGCCCGCTGCACACGGGGGGCTTCCCCAAGCCGTCGGTGAAGCACTGGATCGTGGTGCCGGTCGGGGAGGGCGCGAAGGAGGTGGCCCGGCCCGAGGGCCAGGACGTGGACACGTTCCAGGTGAAGCGCCACGAGATACAGCGGATCTGCGACCACCAGCAGTTCGGCAGCGGGAACCGCCACTATCTGGGCGTTCAGTTCACCCTGTGGGACGGCCAGCTGGTGATCACCATGATGATCACGGTGACGGTGCTGTACGAGACGCTGCGCATCGAGGTGACCGGCCACGCGCTCGGCCCGGTCCACTCCCTGTTCACCACCAAGCCGACGCCCAAGACGGTCGAGGTGGCGAAGACCGTGCGGTTCTGGGAGACCGTCGAGCGGCATCTTCCGCTGGTGGAGACGCCCGAGGTGGTGCGGCTCGCGGTCCGGGCGCCCTTCACCTGGTATCCCCCGCTGCTCGACTTCCTCGGCGGGAAGCTGGTGCTCCCCGAGCCGTTCGGGCTGCGGCACGCCTGGGCGGAGCAGCCCTGGCGGCACCGTTTCATGGCGGACGACGCGATGCGCGCGGCGACGCCGGTGCTGCGGGTGACGCACGCGGCCGCGATGAAGGTGCTGGAGGAGAACGGTGTGAACACCGAACGCTTCAGCAACCGGTCCATGATCGTCAGCGGTATTGTGCAGGACGCGTCGCCGCGCAAGGCGGACGCCTACGACGCGTAGGGCCTGTCCGGTGGATCAGGCCCTGGGCGCCTGCCCAGGGCCGCAGGGGGTGCGCCATGGGCGGCGCCCTACGGCGGCGTTACGCCGGCGGCCAGGCGTCAGCAAGCATCTTCCGGGTGTCGGCGAGGAGTTGGGGCAGCACCTTGGTGTGGCCGACCACCGGCATGAAGTTGGTGTCGCCGCCCCAGCGCGGCACGACGTGCTGGTGCAGATGGGCCGCGATGCCGGCCCCGGCGACGGTGCCCTGGTTCATTCCGATGTTGAAGCCGTGCGCCCCGGAGGCAGTCCGCAGCGCCGTCATCGCCCGCTTGGTGAACGCGGCGAGCTCGGCGGTCTCCGGCTCGTCGAGGTCCGTGTAGTCGGCGACGTGCCGGTAGGGCACCACCATCAGATGCCCGCCGTTGTACGGGTACAGGTTGAGCACGGCGTACACGCTGTCGCCGCGCGCGATGACGAGTCCGTCCTCGTCGGACTTGGCGGGGATGGAGCAGAAGGGACAGCCGTCTTCGGCCCCGGGCCCGGTCGGCTTGTTCTCGCCCTGGATGTAGGCCATCCGATGGGGCGTCCACAGGCGCTGGAAGGCGTCCTGGATGCCGACTCCGATCTGCTGCTCCGGCTCACTCGTCATGTGGTGCAGCATATGACTTCGCCCGTACGGAACGTGTCGCCGGGGGCGGACCCGGAGGACGCCCGCGATGCTGGGCCGATGGACGTCGACGAAGGGGAGACCCCGCTCCAGCGCTGGGAGGGGCGGGTCGAGCTGCCACTGTTCTGGGCCTCACTGGTCTTTCTCGCCGCCTACTCGGTGCGCATCCTGGTCGGGGACGTGGACCGGCTCTGGCGGGAGATCGCGTTCGCGGTGATGCTGCTGATGTGGCTGGGGTTCGCGGCCGACTACGTGGTGCGGCTCCGGCTGAGCGGACAGCGGCTGCACCGCTTCCTGCGGACCCACTGGCTGGACACGCTGGTCCTGGTCCTCCCGCTGCTCCGCCCCCTGCGGCTGCTCAAGGTCTACACCGCGGTGCAGCGACGGCGCCGGGACCAGCCGCGGCTCAGCCTGCACGTACGCGTGATCGCGTACGCGGGCGTGACGGCGGTCCTGCTGGGCTACTCGGGGGCGCTCACCGTCTATCACCAGGAACACCTGGCACCCGGCGCGACGATCCGTACCTTCGGGGACTCCCTGTGGTGGGCGAGCGAGACGCTGACGACCGTCGGGTACGGGGACGTGACGCCGGTGACGCGGCTGGGCCGGCTGATCGCCGTCGGGATGATGATCTGCGGGCTGGCCCTGCTGGGCGCGGTGACCGGCTCGTTCTCGTCCTGGCTGGTCC
>NZ_JBSGZO010000714.1:0-3172 GCF_053611045.1 Streptomyces sp. NPDC054841
GGTGGGGCTCGATCTTGATCGCCCCGCCCGGCCGCCGTCGTGTGCCATGTGCCGGATCAGCCGGCTGCGACCTCCACCGCGGCCAGGTTCTTCTTGCCGCGGCGCAGCACGAGCCAGCGTCCGTGCAGCAGATCGTCGGCGGCGGGCACCGCGTCCTCGGCGGTCACCTTCACGTTGTTCACGTAGGCACCGCCCTCCTTGATGGTGCGGCGGGCCGCCGACTTGCTCGCGACCAGACCGACCTCGGCGAAGAGATCCGCCACCGCGGCCGGCTCGGCCACCCGCGCGTGCGGCAGCTCGGAGAGCGCCGCGCTCAGCGTCCCCTCGTCCAGCTCCTTCAGCTCGCCCTGCCCGAAGAGCGCCTTCGACGCGGCGATGACGGCCGCGCACTGATCGGCGCCGTGCACCAGCGTCGTCAGCTCCTCGGCGAGCGCACGCTGTGCGGCACGCGCCTGCGGCCGCTCCTCGGTGAGCTTCTCCAGCTCCTCGAGCTCCTCACGGCTCTTGAAGCTGAGGATCCGCATGTACGTGGAGACGTCCCGGTCGTCCACGTTCAGCCAGAACTGGTAGAACGCGTACGGCGTCGTCATCTCCGGGTCCAGCCAGACCGCCCCGCCCTCGGTCTTGCCGAACTTGGTGCCGTCCGCCTTGGTCATCAGTGGCGTCGCGAGCGCGTGCACGTTCGCGTGCGGCTCCAGGCGGTGGATCAGGTCCAGGCCCGCGGTCAGGTTGCCCCACTGGTCGCTGCCGCCTTGCTGCAGCGCGCAGCCGTAGCGTCGGTACAGCTCCAGGAAGTCCATGCCCTGCAGCAGCTGGTAGCTGAACTCGGTGTAGCTGATGCCCTGGTCGGACTCCAGCCGGCGGGCGACCGAGTCCTTGGTCAGCATCTTGTTGACGCGGAAGTGCTTGCCGATGTCCCGCAGGAACTCGATGGCGGACATGCCCGCCGTCCAGTCCAGGTTGTTCACCATGACCGCGGCGTTCTCGCCCTCGAAGGACAGGAACGGCTCGATCTGGGCACGCACCCGCTCCACCCAGGCCGCGACGGTCTCCGGGTCGTTCAGCGTGCGCTCCGCCGTCGGCTTCGGGTCACCGATCTGACCCGTCGCCCCGCCCACCAGCGCCAGCGGGCGGTGGCCCGCACGCTGGAGCCGGCGCATGGTGAGCGCCTGCACCAGATGTCCCACGTGCAGGCTGGGCGCCGTCGGGTCGAAGCCGCAATAGAACGTGACGGGACCGTCCGCGAGCGCCTTGCGCAAAGCGTCCTCGTCAGTGGACAGGGCGAAAAGCCCGCGCCACTTCAGCTCGTCGACGATGTCCGTCACGGTCCTGTATCTCCTCGAACAAGGGGGAAACGATGATGGTTGCGCCGGCTGCCATGGTTGCGATGGTTGCTTCAGCAGTCTTCTGCTTCAGCAGTCTATGGGCTCGTCGCCGGGCTCATACGCCCTGGCTGACCGAGCTCATGTTGAAGTCCGGGATGCGCAGCGCGGGCATCGCGGCCCGGGTGAACCAGTCGCTCCATTCACGCGGCAGCGTCTTCTCCGTACGCCCGGCCTCCGCGGCCCGCGACAGCAGATCGACCGGTGACTCGTTGAACCGGAAGTTGTTCACCTCGCCGGTGACCTCCCCGTTCTCGACGAGATAGACGCCGTCCCGGGTCAGCCCGGTGAGCAGCAGCGTCGCCGGGTCGACCTCGCGGATGTACCAGAGGCAGGTCAGCAGCAGTCCCCGCTCGGTCGAGGCGACCATCTCCTCCAGGGACTGCTCGCCGCCGCCCTCCAGGATCAGATTGCCGGCGCCGGGGGCTACCGGCAGCCCGGTCAGGCCCGCGCTGTGCCGGGTGGTGATCAGCCGGTCCAGCGTGCCCTCCCGTACCCACTCCGTCGCCGACAGCGGCAGACCGTTGTCGAACACCGAGGCGTCGTCACCGGAGGAGTGCGCGATCACGAACGGCGCGGACTCAAGACCCGGCTCGTTCGGATCGCTGCGCAGCGTGAGCGGCAGCTCGGAGAGGGACTCGCCGATGCGGGTGCCGCCGCCGGGCTTCGAGAAGACCGTACGGCCCTCCACGGCGTCCCGGCCCGAGGACGACCACAGCTGGTAGATCAGCAGATCCGCCACCGCCGTCGGCGGCAGCAGCGTCTCGTACCGGCCCGCGGGCAGCTCGATACGGCGCTCCGCCCAGCCCAGCCGGATCGCGAGCTCCCCGTCGAGCGCCGCCGGGTCCACGTCCTTGAAGTCCCGCGTCGAGCGGCCCGCCCACGCCGAGCGGCTGCGGTCGGGCGACTTCGCGTTCAGCTCCAGCGTGCCGTTCGGCTGGTCGTGGCGGAGTCGTACGCCCGCCGACGTACCGAGATACGTCGAGGTCAGCTCGTGGTTGGCGAAGCCGTACAGCTCACGTCCGCCGGACCGGGCCCGGGCGAAGGCCTCGCCGAGCGCGGGCGCGAAGTCCGCGAAGACGGCCGAGGAGGTCTCGGCCGGGGCGTCCGTGAAGTCTCCGGCCACCGGGACGCCGGTCACCAGCGGCTGCGCGTCCTCCGCGGGCCCCGCGGCCCGGGCGGCGGCCTCGGCGGCCCGCACCAGCGGCTCCAGGTCGTCAGCGGTCACCGCCGACCGCGACACCACACCGGACGCGGTGCCCTGCGTCCCGTCGACCGTGGCGATCACGGTGAGGGTACGGCCACGGGTCACCCCGTTCGTGGTCAGCGCGTTCCCCGCCCAGCGCAGATTGGCCGACGAATGCTCGTCGGCGATGACCACACACCCGTCGGCGGTGGACAGTTCGAGGGCACGCTCGACGATCTCGTGCGGCTTGCTGACAGGGCTCATCGACCGGCCTCCTGAGTCGTGTTGAGACTGTGCTTTCCCGGGGGGCACTGCCTACGATTGCGGCTCCGCCGCGGGCCGGACCCCCGGCCGATTCCGAGGTGACCGCTCATCGACCGGCCTCCTGAGTCGTGTTGAGACTGTGCTTTCCCGGGGGGGCACTGCCTACGATTGCGGCTCCGCCGCGGGCCGGATCCCCGGCCGATTCCGAGGTGACCGCTCATCGACCGGCCTCCTGAGTCGTGCTGAGACTGTGCTTTCCCGGGGGGCGCCCCCCGGACCCCCGGCCGATTCCGAGGTGACCGCTCATCGGCCGGCCCCCTGAGTCGTGTTGAGACTGTGC
>NZ_JBSGZO010000715.1:0-3171 GCF_053611045.1 Streptomyces sp. NPDC054841
CTTGCGATGCGTCCCCTCGGCCCTCCGGGCCTGGGGAGACCCCATGCATCTGACGCCGCGGCCTGGTCCTCGAAGATCGCCCGGACAGGACCTAGGGCCTGTCCGGTGGATCAGGCTGGCCCGGCAAGATCGCCCGGACAGGCCCTCGCGTCACCCCTCCGACAACCGGCGGCCCAGCCGGTCGATCGCCGCACGCACCCCGTCCCCGTAGCCGTCGTCCCCCAGTGCGTCCGACGCCGCCCGCGCCCGGTCCAGATGGACGCGCGCGGCCTCGGGGCGGTGGAGCTTCAGATAGTCCGCGGCGAGATTCAGGTGCAGGGACGGATAGATGCCGCGCACGGCGGCCGCCGAGTGGTGCTGCGCCAGGCGCTCGTCGGTGAGTCCCTCCGCCGCCGCCAGCGCCCGCAGATCCCAGGCCAGCTCGTCCCCGGCATCGTCCTGGGTGTCCGCCATGTAGTGGGCGAGGGTGCAGCGGTGCAACGGGTCGCCGTCCTCCCCCAGCAGCGCCCACAGCTCCCCGAAGCGGTTGCGTGCCTCCTCGCGGTCCCCGCCGTGGAGCAGCATGATCGCCTGCCCGATCCTGGTCATGACCGCGTCTTCCGACGCCTCCTGCTGCTCCACGAGTGCGGCCTCCAGCGCTTCGACATCGGTGGTGCCGACGCTAGCCGCCACCACCGGTGATCCGGCACAGGCTCGGGCGCCGGGCCCGAACCTGTCAGCCAGGTGCGCGAACCGTCAGCCCAGGTCGGGGATGCGCCAGTCGATCGGCTCGTGCCCCTGGGCCGCCACGGCCTCATTGATCTGCGTGAACGGGCGGGAGCCGAAGAACTTCTTCGCGGACAGCGGCGAAGGATGCGCGCCCTTCACCACGACATGGCGCTCCTCGTCGATCAGCGGCAGCTTCTTCTGCGCGTAGTTTCCCCAGAGCACGAAGACCGCCGGATCGGGCCGCGAGGCGACGGCGCTGATCACCGCGTCCGTGAACTTCTCCCAGCCCTTGCCCTTGTGGGAGTTGGCCTCGCCGGAGCGCACCGTCAGCACCGCGTTGAGCAGCAGGACACCCTGCTGGGCCCACGGCATCAGATAGCCGTTGTCCGGCACCGGGAGGCCCAGCTCCTCCTGCATCTCCTTGTAGATGTTCCGCAGGGAGGGCGGGGTCTTGACGCCCGGGCGCACCGAGAAGCACAGGCCGTGCCCCTGCCCTTCACCGTGGTACGGATCCTGGCCGAGGACCAGCACCTTCACCCGGTCGAAGGGCGTGGCGTCCAGCGCGGCGAAGACCTCCTCGCGCGGCGGGTACACCGGCCCCCTGGCGCGCTCGTCCTCGACGAATTCGACGAGCTCCTTGAAGTACGGCTTCTGGAGCTCTTCGCCGAGGACGCCGCGCCAGGACTCGGGCAGCATGTCGGTGTCGGTCACGTCAACAACCTCCGGTGTGCGATCAGTTCTCGACCACAGAACCTACCTGCGGCCACTGACAATCGCTCCCGCCGGACGGTCCGCCCCGAACCGGCCCCACCCCTACCAGCTGGTCTGCCGGTGCAGCTCCCACAACTGCATGACCGTCTGCGGGTCCAGGGCGCGCTCGCCGCCGGCGATGTCCTCGCTCGACGCAATGTAGGTCTTGCCCTGCCACAGCGGCAGCAGCCGCACATCGTCCACGAGGATCTCCTGTGCCCGTGCGAACTCCTTGGACACGTCCCCGCGATCGCTCGTCTGCCGCGACTGGGGCAGCAGCTGCTGGGTGATCTCCCGGTTCTCGTACGGCGTACCCAGCACGTTCTGCTTGCCGACGAAGGGCGCGATGAAGTTGTCCGGGTCGGGGAAGTCGGGGAACCAGCCTCGGCCGAAGACCGGGTACTCGCCCTTCTTGTACCCCTCCTGGAACTCCTTCCAGGGCTTTCCCTGGAGCGTGACCTTGAAGAGCCGCGACGATTCGAGCTGCCTCTTGAGCTCCGCGAACTCGCTGGCGGTGCCGGATCCGTACCGGTCGGTGGTGTACCAGAGGGTCAGCGCAACGGGGGTGTCGATTCCCGCGTCCTTCAGGATGGCGCGCGCCCTGTCGGCGTCGGGCTCACCGTACTTGTCGAAGAAGCCGGTGGTGTGCCCGGCGATGCCCTTGGGGATCATCGAGTACAGCGGCTCGGCGGTGCCCCGGTAGGCCTTGCCGACCAGCGCCCCGCGGTCGACGACCTGGGCGATCGCCTGGCGGACCGGCAGCTTGCCGACCGACGGGTCCTTGGGGTTGAACACCAGGTAGCGGATGTCGGCGCCGGTGGTCTCGATGAGCTGGAGGCCCTCGTTCGCCTTCTTCTTCTCCTGGAGATCAACGACCTCCTCCGCGGTGAGACCGCGGTACGTCGTGTCGATCTCCTTCCGCTTGAGGGCACCGACCATCGCTTCGGATTCCTTGAAGTAACGGATGGTGACGGCGTCGTTCTTACGGTCGGCGAAGCCGTTGTAGCGGGCGTTCTTCTTCAGCTCCGCCTGCGTGCCCTCCTGGTACGACTCCAGGGTGTACGGACCGGAGCCGGTGAGCTTGCCGTCCTCGCGGAGCTTGTCCTTCGGGTACTCGGCCGGGTCGACGAGGGACATCGCGGGCGTGGCGAGGATGAACGGGAACGTGGCGTCCGGCTTGGTCAGCTGGAACGTGATGGTACGGTTCCCGTCCGTCTCGACCGCACGGAGCGATCCGAGCAGTCCATTCGGACCGCCGTTGACGTTGATCTTCTGAATACGGTCGATGGAGTGCTTGACCGCGGCCGCGTCCAGCGGGTTCCCGTTGGAGAATTTGAGGCCTTCGCGCAGCGTGCACCGGTATGCCGTATTGGTGGGATTGGTGAACTTGCACCTCTCCGCCGCGTCGGGCTCGGGCGCGGTGCTCCCGGTCGGGAAGCTCAGGAGGGTCTGGAACACATTCCGGAACAGCTCCCAGGAGCCGTCCCACGCGGCGGCCGGGTCGAGTGTGCTGGGCGCACTCGTCGTGCCGACAACTATCTGCTGCGCCCCATCGGCGTGGTCATCCGAAAACAGACCGCATCCCGCCACCAGGGATATGGACGCAAGGGCTGCAGCCGCCCGCAGCATGGTCCGGTTGAACACGTGCACGCTCCTCGTTCAGCCATGGGTCGGCGAACCATACCGCAGTGCCCCGCCGGACCAACGTGGAGG